>JANPNU010000091.1:0-5358 GCA_031427615.1 Burkholderiales bacterium | reverse complement strand
GTGCAAACCATTGGTTTTACGTCACCAGTTTGGGGGTGCTGGGACTGGTTGTTGGTAGTTTCCTAAATGTGGTGATTCATCGCCTGCCCAAAATGATGGACGCCGATTGGAAACAACAGTGCCTGGAATTTTTGCACCCGGAAGAAGCCGAAAAATTGATGATTCAGGCCGAGGCCGTCCCGGCACCCAAGTACAACCTAGTCGTGCCGCGATCGGGCTGCCCGTCATGTGGACACCAAATCAAGGCGATCGAAAATATCCCTGTTGTTAGCTACCTTTTTCTGGGCGGTCAGTGTTCCGCCTGCAAAACCAGAATCAGCCCGCGTTATCCCATCGTTGAGGCAACCACCGGCCTGTTGACCGCATTTTTGGCGTGGAATTTTGGCGTGTCGATTACCGCCGCCTGTGCATTTGGATTTACCTGGGCGTTGATTGTGTTGACGCTCATTGACGCAGATACGACTTTTCTACCGGACGATATCACCCTGCCGTTGATATGGGCGGGCTTGATCGTAAACGTATTTGGAACGTTTACCTCCTTGCCATCGGCTGTTTTTGGCGCGGTTGCCGGCTACCTGTCGTTGTGGTCGGTGTATTGGCTGTTTAAGTTGACCACCGGCAAAGAGGGCATGGGCTACGGTGACTTTAAGTTGCTGGCGGCAATTGGTGCCTGGTTGGGTTGGCAAATGCTGGGGCAGGTGATTTTGCTGTCGGCCGCCGTTGGTGCGGTTGTCGGCATGGTTGGTATTGTGATTTATGGCCGCGAGCGGGGCGCAAAAATTCCCTTCGGCCCGTATCTGGCAACAGCGGGCTTTATTGCGTTGGTATGGGGCAGCGAAATCAACCGGTGGTATTGGAGCCTTGGCCGGGCATGATGGCGTGTCGGTGAAAGTGGTCGGATTAACCGGTGGCATCGGCTGTGGCAAGTCGGCAGCGTCGGCAATGTTTGCTGCCCTCGGTATTGTTGTTGTTGATGCGGATGAAATTGCGCGGCAGCTGACAGCGGTTGGCGGCAGCGCAAATTATGCGATTGCGGCGGAATTTGGCACCATCATGTTGGGTGACAACGGCGCAATGGACCGCGAAAAAATGCGTGGGCTGGTGTTTGACAATCCGAGGGCGAGGCATCAGTTGGAGGCCATTTTGCATCCAATGATTTTCGAATGTTTGCGACAGGCGTTGGCAGAAATCGGCGTTGGAAGCCCTTATGCCATTCTGGCCATTCCCCTGCTTTTTGAAAGACGTACATTTATTCCGATTTTGTGGCGAACACTGGCGATCGATTGTCCGCTTGATACCCAGCTGACCCGGGTAAACGATCGATCTGGACTGGATCGCGACGACACCATGAAAATTGTGGGTACACAGGTGCCACGTGCCATCCGGCTGCAATTGGCCGACGATGTTATTAACAACAATGGCACCATTAGCGAGCTTCGTTTACAGGTCGGCAAGATTCATGGGCGTTATTTGCAGGCAATCGGAAATTGTCCGGAGGGTGGATGGCGCACTTAATTTGCGAACATCGTTGTGTTGGTTCACAATGTCGCCGAGTCGGCTGGGTATGCTGGTCGGCAAAACCGTTGCATACGCCGTGATTACCTACGAATACCCATTAAATGAACGCATTCGCACCCTGCTTCGGCTCGAAGATTTATTCGACCGCGTTGCGTTTTTTTGCGCCAACGACACCCGTCTTGATCATCAAGCCGCGCTCATTGGGATCTTTGAAATTCTTGAAGTATCGAGCCGCGGCGATTTAAAGTCAGATCTGTTGCAGGAATTGGATCGGCAGCGGTTGTTTTTGGAGGCGCTGCGGGAAAACCCGGCAATTTCAATCGAAAAACTCGATATGGTAGTGAATGAAATTGAGGCGGCGTTTGCAACCCTGCTGGCTTCGTCCGGAAAGACTGGCCAATCATTGCGCGAAAACGAATGGCTGATGACCATTAAGCAACGTGCGGCGATTCCGGGCGGTACGTGTGAGTTTGATTTGCCGTCTTATCATCATTGGTTGCACCGCCCTGATGCCGAGCGACGGCAGGATTTGCACGCGTGGCTGGAACCCATTGCCGGAATTGGCGTGGCATTGCGAATTGTTCTTCGGGTATTGCGGGAAAGTGGAAAGACATTGAAGTTGACCGCGTATGGCGGCGTATTTCAGCAAATGCCCATGGAGCGTGCGGCACATATGCTGCGTTTGACCATCGCCGACGATTTACCGTGTGTGCCGGAAATTAGCGCCAATAAATATGCGTTAAATATTCGCTTTACTCTTCCAGGAAGCGTGCAGCGAACCAAGGTCTACGACAAAGATGTTGAGTTTGATCTCGCCTATTGCAATTTATAGCATCAAATTTGACCGTCGATATATCTTGATCGCACCGCATTGATCGTTCTTGATGCCTCAATTTTTTCTTCAATCCCATTTGGTCGCCTGAAAATGTCTGACGCCACATTAATTTCCGCTAAAAAAGTACCATGCCCGCAATGTGGCGAATTGGTGGTGTATCACGCTTCAAACCCGTTCCGCCCATTTTGCTGCAAGCGCTGCAAGTTAATTGATCTGGGCGCATGGGCGGATGACTCGTATGTAATCGCTGGCGCGACACCAGATCCCTTAATGCTGGATGGAGACCGCAATGAATTGCCAGCAGCCGTTGGCAAAAACCTGCAATAGGTTTTTCATATACTGGCTAAATTAGTCGACGGGCGATCAAGGTGCCTATTCTCTATTCTCTATTCTCAATGGTCAATTTTCCCGACATGGAAATCGACGGGTGCGTAGTCTGGCGCGAATAAAGCCCGTTTTCATCCCGATTTCTACTTGCTCCTGCTAGTGCCGCTGCGATAAAATGACCGACTGTTGTTGGCGGCATTGTTTGTGGCAAATGCCGACGATCGATATGATTGCCAAGAGAGTTGGCCTTGTGATACCTGCCCAACCCCTTGTTCTTCCTTGATTTCAAATGTTTTTTTGGTTTATAAGGCCAAGACATTCCCTTATAATGCCGGGAGTTATTTTGGCCATTGAAGTTTGAGCCTAAATTTTTAGCGCATGTCGCCTTGCGGTCAGATGTCGACATTTCCGGAATTGGTCAGGTGACGGAATTGCCAGCTGACGTAACAAATAGTGCAAGTGCAAATAAATTACGAGAAATGAAAATGTCCATGAACACCATGAATATTAGCAACGTCGCGCAAACAGTTCCAGGGTTGGGGGCACGTGGCCCCATCACCCGTTTTGTGTCGGTCATGTTGGCCGCATTGTTTGCAATGATGTTGAGTCCATTGACGGTGTTTGCGGCCTACGACGTAAATATCCCACCGCCCGCGACATCGATTGCCACCCAGATTTATGGACTGCACATGTACATTTTGTACTTTTGTGCAGTCATTTTTGTTGCTGTGTTTGCGGTTATGTTTTATTCGATTTTCAAATTCAGGAAATCAAAAGGCGCCAAAGCGGACGTTAATTTCCACGAAAGCACGTTGATCGAGATTATCTGGACCATCATCCCATTTTTTATTTTGCTATTTATGGCAGTGCCGGCAACCAAGTCTGTGCTCGACATGAAAGACACGTCCAATCCTGATTTAACGATCAAAGTCACCGGATTCCAGTGGGGGTGGCGCTACGATTACGCTGCCGACAACTTTGGTTTCTACTCAAATTTGTCGACGCCTTGGAGCCAAATCGGTCAGCCAGATGAAAAGGCGACTGAAGCAAAAGGCAATGACTATTTGTTGGAAGTTGATCACGCCTTGGTGGTACCGGTTGGCAAACGGGTTCGTTTGCTGATTACCTCAAACGATGTTATTCACGGCTGGTATGTTCCCCAACTCGGAATTAACCAGTACGGAATTCCCGGATTCATCAAGGATGTCTGGTTCAAGGCGGACCGTGTCGGCACATTCAAAGGCCAATGTAGTCAGATTTGCGGCAAGCTGCATGGTTATATGCCAATTAGCGTTATTGTGAAATCCGAGGCCGACTACGCGGTGTGGTTGGTGGAATCGAAAACCAAGTGGGGCGTCAAAAAACACGGGGCCGCCGCTGATACGGGTGAGGACTATACCAAGGTCCACACCCTTACTGACTTGAAAGCGGCTGGTGAAAAAGTGTATGCAACCAATTGTGTTGCCTGCCATCAAGCCAACGGCAAGGGGTTGCCGCCCGCGTTCCCGGCGCTATCTGGATCCAAAGTTGTACTGGGATCGGTTGATGGCCAGATCGACATTTTGCTGAATGGCAAGGCGAATACAGCAATGGCGTCCTTCGCCCGCCTGTCCGATATCGAAATTGCCGCGGTGATGACCTACACCAAGAATTCTTGGGATAACAGCACCGGTAAGGGTGTGCAGCCAGCGGACATCAAAGCAAAACGCAAGCCCTAATGCGGGCCCCGTCCGTTTGATTGATTGAATATCGACCGCCGTCGGGGGTCGAACCAAAAATTAGTTTCAGGAGAGCAATATGGCATCAGCAACAATACATGACCACAGCCAAGCCGGACACGATGGACACGATCACCATGGTCCGGGTCCGTGGACACGGATATTCACCACCACCAATCATAAGGACATCGGCTCGATGTATTTATGGTTTTCATTGGTCATGTTTTTTGTTGGTGGCGCGATGGCGTTGTTGATTCGCGCCGAATTATTCCAACCAGGTTTGCAAATTGTTAACCCCGAATTTTTTAACTCGCTGACAACAGTTCACGCATTGGTAATGATTTTTGGTGCGGTCATGCCGGCATTTGTCGGCTTTGCGAACTGGTTGATTCCAATGCAGATTGGAACCGCCGATATGGCGTTTCCGCGCTTAAACAACTGGTCATTCTGGTTGTTGATTCCGGCTACCATTTTGTTGATGGCGTCGTTTTTTGTACCGGGTGGTGCCGCGTCATCGGGTTGGACACTCTATCCACCGTTGGTCACACAAGGTGGTATCGGTGTTGATATGACGATTTTGGCAATCCATATTCTTGGTGCCTCGTCGATCATGGGGTCGATTAATATTATTACAACCATTCTGAATCTGCGTGCACCAGGCATGACGTTGATGCGTATGCCGATGTTCGTATGGACTTGGTTGATTACAGCGTACCTCATCATTGCCGTGATGCCGGTATTGGCCGGTTGTATCACCATGTTATTGACCGACCGCCATTTTGGCACCGCATTTTTTAATGCGGCCGGTGGTGGTGACCCGACCATGTTCATGCACATTTTCTGGTTTTTTGGCCATCCTGAAGTCTATATTTTGATCTTGCCGGCCTTTGGCATCATGTCGCAAATTATCCCAACCTTTGCGCGCAAGCCGTTGTTTGGTTATGCATCGATGGTTTATGC
>JANPNU010000090.1:0-3341 GCA_031427615.1 Burkholderiales bacterium | reverse complement strand
GTATTGATCAAAGGCGGTGACAAACACCACATGGGTTTTGGCATCCATCCGTCCGGCGACTTCGAGACCCGACAGCCCCGGCATTTTGATATCGAGAAAAACAATGTCGGGCGCAAGATCATCAATCAGCCGCAACGCCTCAGCACCATTGGCGGCGATGGCGACAACATCAAGCTCAGGCCAGAGGGTGCCCAGACGCTGCTTGAGAAAGGCGGCCAGATTGGGTTCATCATCGGCGAGAATGGCTGATATGCTCATATGGGCACTTCTATAAATTCCGCCATTCCCGCGCAGAGCCTGCCCCGATATGCTTTAAGGCCAGGGCGGGAATCCGGGTTTTGCAAGCAACGGATTTGCCACAAAACCCAGTTTCCCGCCCCCGCGGGAACGAGGCTAATTTTGAATTCATAACAGTGCCCATATTGTTGTATTCAAATCACGGTGTGATCACAGACCACGAGCGGCGGCTTCAATCTGTCTGCGCCGAAGCCGGAATCGACATGGTTATTTTGGTGCCGCGCGGCACATTATCTTCAATCGTCAACGATGCGTGATCGCCGTAAATTTTATTCAGGCGTTCGCGCACATTAGCCAGGCCCGTGCCGTTTGTGGTGATGTTGCCAAAACCCATGCCATCATCAACCACTTGAATTTCGATCTTGTCCCCGGCGAGAAACGCGGCCAGTTTGATGCTGCCACCGGCTATGGCGGGCTCCAGTCCATGCTTGATGGCGTTTTCCACCAGCGGCTGAATCAACATCGGCGGCAAGCTGATGTGTTTGACCGCTTCCGGTAAATCAACATCAACATTCAGGCGCGATCCCATACGCACCTTGAACACCGACAAATATCCCTGCATCAAAGCGAATTCCTTCGCCAGCGTGGTTTCTGCTTCACGGCTCGACGACAGGGACTGCCGCAGATAACCGATGAATTGCTCCAGCATATTTTTTGCGTCATCAGGTCGTGAATGAATCAGGCTGGTGACGTTGGCCAGGGTATTGAACAAAAAATGCGGCTCGATCTGCGCCTGCAGCGCGCGCAGGTTCGCTTGCACGGCGGCGCGTTCGGCGGATTCGGAACGTTCACGCTCCTCCGCAAGCGCGATCTGTCCCGCGAGCTCCTTGGTTCGGCGTAGCCAGATCAAGCTAATGACAGTAGAAATGATGAGCGAAATAATAAAACTCGACACAAACTGCGGGGCCGTGAACAACCAGCGGCCGATCCCGCCGTAACCGGGAATAAGGGAGACAACAAAAAAACTACCCGTGACAATTGCGCAACCCATCAGGGTGTAAAACATCACCACGGCAAAAAAGCCCTGCACATTTACCCAGCGCATAACGGGTTCAATCAAATGCATCACACCCCAAAACGCAAAACCGATCACGTTTGAAATCAGCAGATTGTTGGCGAACGCGCCGAGCAGCGCCGAGGGCATGACCTCGCGACCGCTGGTCAAATGCCCAAGAACCGCGATCAGCGTAAAACCAACCGCAAACAATGCATTAAAGACCAGCGTGTAAATTAGATTGCGCATAAAGCTGCGCGGCCACTTGCGAAAAAACGCAATGACTTCGAGCGGATGAAAATGCATATCGGCGGACTCAATTTGAAGTTTCCGCTCAGCTTTACGAATCGCATCACGCGATACGGTATCGACTGTGGGTGCTACTGGTCTTGCCAGGTGGGATGACATATCTCGTTGTCTTTGGTGTGATTGCTAAGCGGTGAGCAGAAATCAGGCCACATTCGATGAGGGTGGCGACGCAACCTGCCGCGCCTCCATCAGCGCTGTTTCGGCGGCGGCCTTGCTATTCATCGACCGGCGATTTTTCCACCACCGATAAATGAAGTAGCCAACGGCAGCCAGACCGACTGTTGCCAACAGAAATTTGAATGCGCGGAACCAGATGCTGATGAGTGCGATGCCCATGCCAAAAGCGACCCACTGCACCCACCAATGGCCGGGTGAGGTGAAGTAATTGATAAAAGCGCAAAGCCCGACCACGTAGATGAACGTGAACGGAAAGGTGATGGCATCAGTCAGTGGTTTGATCGGGTTGAGACTCATGTTGTTCTCCTAGGAAGATTACCTTGCGGCATGGCCGGGAGCATATTGTCACGCCGCGTGAAAATTGCCATGAAAACACATTGGCGTCCAATATGGCAGCCGCACCACCGCCTGCGGTCCCGCCGACAAATTCATCGCGTCAAAAACCGTGGCGAAGGTCTGCTGGCGGTTGATGTCAAAACCCACGCCGACCAAATAGCCTTCGCCTTCGCGGCTGCTGCCGGGCTTGGGTACCAACACATGTTCTTCCAGCGAAACATTGTTGTCGAATACATAGCTGTCGGTTTTGCCACTGTTGGTGTCGAGTCGCATCAGAGATGAGAAGCCAGTTTGCGCCACACCGACGGCGGCTGGGTAATAAATATAACGATTGCGCAACCCCACCCGGCGCGGATCAATGCGTGGAAATTCGCATATTTCGCTGCGCACGCTGATGTTGCATTGGCGGCGATTGAGGTCAATGGTCACAAAGGCGGGATTGGAAATTTCCTGGATGCCAGCCTCGCCGCGCATCATTTTCGGCATATCCACATTCATGATGTCCAGGTTTTTTGAGTGCACACAATCCAGACGAATGACATTGTCGGCTTCCCATGCATTGCCAAAATGAAACACCATGAAGGGCGGCAACGCCAGCACACGCCGCTTTGAAAAATCATTTTTGTCGATCACCAACACCTTGGTGGCGCCGGAGGCATCCCAGGTCATCGCCTCGCCAATCCCGGCACCTTTGCGCAAGGCAACGTAGTCGATGCCAATCGGCGGCAATAAAAATACCAGGTGTTGATGGGTGATGGCAAAATCATGCACCATGCCACTGACAGGTGCATCAAATACCGCGTGTTTGATGAGCTTGCCCTGGGCGCTGATGTGATACAGCACCATCTTGCCCAGGAGGTTGCCAAAATTCCAGAAGGTGCCGTCGGCTTCGATCTTCGGGTGCGCGGAAAACGGCATGTGTTTTAGTTCCGGCGCCCACGCCACCAACCCACGGGTGGCCAGTGTTTGCGGATCCATTTCGGTGGCCGAGCCGCCCTCCCACATCGCCAGCAGGCGTCCGCCCAATTTGACGACGCTGGTATTGGCGGTGTTGGCGTCATCGCTGTTGCGCATCGGCAGTTTGGCTTTGATGCTGGAGCCAAAGGCGAGCACCAAGAATTCATTGGCGGCCTGCTCGGCGACAAATTTTTTGGTCTGCACAAAACGCGCCTGGTGCGACACCCCCAGGTCGGTGAAACGCCACGCGTGTACCAGGCCGTCGCCGTCA
>JANPNU010000089.1:0-2415 GCA_031427615.1 Burkholderiales bacterium | reverse complement strand
CGCCGTTTGAAGCATTTTTGCTCGAAACACCGCTCCCAGCAACGAGTTTGGCAATCCGTTCCGCAAACAGCGCCGTGGCCGCTTCATCATTCAACCGTGACCACTGCCGCTCACGAAATTTATCCGGCACGCGGGCGGTTGGCTCGGCCACATCATCGAGCACCACCGGAAAGAAAAACGCCCGGTCATCCGCCATCAAATGCGAACGATCCACCGCGAGCTTCCACTCCAAGCGGAAGTAACCCTCCGGTCGTGCGTTGGTATTCGCCGAGATGACCGGCACAAACAACGAACACTCTTTGATTTGTTTGCGAATCGACGCATCCCACGCATCACCACCGCGTAGCTCTGATTGATCGAACCACACCTCAAGACCAGCGGCGCGCAAGGCGTTGCAAATGCGGCGCGCGGCATCGGCGTCTTGGGAGGCGTAGGAGAGAAAGATGGCTTGGGTCATCAAAGATTCATCAACATCAACTAGCGAGCTCGGCTAGAAATAGATCAGCGCTCACCAAGCGCACACCGTCTTGCGCAACTCTATCAATACCGGGCTTGGCAATCACTTGTAGCGCCGCCACACCGGGAAACTTTCGGCTGAGATAGAGCAGCGCAGGGCTGATGGTGGTGTCGCTCAATTTGCACTCGATAAAGCGAATCGGCTTCTTATCTTCAAGCTGCACAAAGTCAACCTCTCGCCCTTCGATGTCACGAAAAAAACGCAATTCTGTATCGCGCCCCTCGGTGTCCTCCAAGTAATGGCATTCCTTCAAGAGATGAAACGCCACCACGTTTTCGAATCGCGCGCCATCGTCTGCAATCGATGTCCAATCAAACAGATAGTGCTTACGGCTTTTTTTGACGGCCTTAATACGGGGTGGGCCGAATGGGTCGAGCCGGAACACAAACATCAGGCGCTCAAAAATATCCATCCAGCGCTCGACGGTCTTGTGTGCGACTTGTAGGTCTTCGCGCAACCCATTTAACGATAGCGGCGAGCCAACCAAAGCGGGCAGCCGTACCGAGAGATTTTCAATTGCGCCCATCTCCGTGACACGCTCGAGGTCGGCCACGTCTTCACGCACCAGCCGCGAACGATACTGCCGCGACCAGCGACGCGCCTCGGCGAGGGAACCCGCCAACAATGGCTCCGGGAAAGGGCCCAGGGCCAGCAAATCCTTGACGTGACAGCCTGCTTCTTTTAGCGACAATGGATGCAAACGCAAATGGTGATAGCGACCCTGCAACGAATCCCCACCGCGCCGATATAGATCGAGCCTGGCGCTGCCGGTGACCAAAATTTTTAATGCATCATGGTCGCGGTCGTACAGCCCTTTAACAAAATTGCGCCAGCGTCCGTACTTGTGCAGCTCATCAAATACCAGCATGCCATCGCGAGGGAATGTGCCGTTCAGGATGCGCGTGCGCGCCTCGTCATCGTCCCAATTCAAATAGCGCGTGTCCGCCGCACGTTTGCCGCCAGCCAACAAACTCTTGGCGAGCGTGGTCTTTCCCGATTGACGCGGGCCTGACAGCAGCACCATCTTTCTGGCGAGATCAGCGGCAATTATTGGGGCGAGCAGACGTTTTTGCATACCACGAATTTTACCGCCAAGTGAAAAATGAGGCAAGTGATTTCACATGCATGTGAAAATATCGGAATTGCGGGGGATTATTATGGCCAATGATGATATTTACGCGCGACAACAAGTGGTCGCAAGAGCCCATACGGCCTGCGGACGTCAGCATCTTGCGAAGCGTAGGAGAGGAAGATGGCTTGGGTCATGGTTTGGTCGCAGGCACCGCTGGTGCGGTCGGCGCTGCACGAGCGGCTTTGATGAAGGCATAGTGCTCGGCAATCAGGCCGGCGATGTACTTGTCCTTGCGCAACTTCGCGTAGATCGGCATATGCGCCAAGTCGCGCACCAAACGGCTGCGCATTTGGAAGTTAGTCTTTCCCCATTCGGCTCGTACCTGTTCGATGGCGTCGGCCTCTTTCCCACAACGCACCAGTACCTGGGTTCGGGTGGATAGGGCGGGCGGCCAATCCTTGGCACCCAATTCAATCCGTAATCGTAAGGTTTCGAGCGCCTCACTTTTCTGCCCCAGCATCGCCTGCAACACCGCTTTGTTTGACAGCAACGACAGATTATTGGCATCCGTGGCGAGCCTTTTCTCAACCAATGCAAGGGCGTTGCGCCACTCTGCAGCGGCGGCAGCGGGCCGCCCGGCCACCTCATGCGCGCTGCCGGTAAAGAGCCCCTTCGGATCAGTGATCGCAAACTCAGAAAGGAAGTCGCGCGGTATTTGGTTTAGCAGCGCTAAGGCGTCGTCACCTTTCCCACTGAGGATGAATGCATGAGCTGCATTGGCACCAAGGCCCTCTTCGCGAAGGAGGCGCTCGGGGATTTTTGCGAC
>JANPNU010000088.1:0-6955 GCA_031427615.1 Burkholderiales bacterium | reverse complement strand
AACGCCGCCAGGGAGTCGCAAAAACGTGCAATCACTCCCGTAGCGCTCTCACCCAAAAGGTGATCATCCAGAACGTGAAAATTTTCATCATTGCCAAATACTTATTGATGGCGATAAGCGGTCAACTGAGGAATCTAGGTTAAATCAGTAGTGTCCGGTTCATTTGTATCGAAAAGTTAATCGGCTGATTGAAGAAATGACAACACTCATACTGGCTGAATTTGATGCGGAAACGCGCTTACGCGCGAGCCAGGGGTCAGATAAAGTCAAACGCGGGCTGGCTTTACTTAAAAAAGCGGCACAAAAATAAAATTGTCCACTGGTGAACTCTTCCACTGGCAACCTCACCAAAGTAATTAAAGAGGTCAGCGTAGAATATTTCACAGCTTCAAACTTCCATGGGTTTCAGGAACATCTGTACCATCCGCCAAGTGGTCTAGCTGGATGCGTGGGCAGCGAGGCATTCAGGGATGAATGCACAAAATAATCGTCGTTGACACCTTTGATTCAACTTCGAGCCAGCACCCCTTTCAGGAGGCAATCATGAGCCCTAAAAAATATGCTATTGCTTCAGTAGTTGCATCGGCGCCCCTCATCGCCGTTTACTATTTTTCCATCACACATCAGGAAGGGTTTGCAGGCAACCTGGTTGCCAAGCAGCCACATTCGCAAACATCATTCACTTCAAACGAATCAATTTCGGCAGTTATTACGCCAAATACACTGGGCGTATTGGAAGGCGCTAAAAATGCCGCAGATGACACAGCTAACAGAGAAAAGAAATCTCGCCCAGTGCCATTATTGAACCTGCCATTGCAGCAAATTTTTGTTGAATTAAAGGATCTTTCGCATAGCGGGAACAGCGCGGCTGCGTGTCGCTTGTCCTATGAATTATCGCGTTGCGAAAATTTTGTGCGCAATCAGAAAAAACTCGAAATCGGTTTATCGTTTATGGCAGGCGGGAAGTTACTTAACTCCCAACAGGAAAAAGTAAAAAGAAATGTGGAGGAGGCAATAGCCAAAGACGTTCCAGTTTGCAGCGGTTTCCTATCGGGGCAAAATGATAAAGCATCCGATTATCTGCTTTTGGCGGCGAGGCTGGGTCACCCCGAATCAATGATTGAATATGTCGCCCGCGGAAGTCCTGGACTTTATGAAAGCCCTCCAAACGCCGCTGAACTGGAGATTTATCAAGCCAACGTACCAGCTATGCTGGCGGCCGCACTTGCAACTGGCATACCTGAGGCATTTATTTTTGCGTCTTCTGCGTCGGTAAAAGATTATTACGGTGTTCAATTGCTGCCACGAGATCCAATTATGTCAGTTGCGTATCAACTGGCAATCGCACGGCGAGCCACTTCCGATCAAAGGCAACGTCTTGAAACGCAGGGCATTAAACTGTGCAAAAATTTGGCTTGACAGATAAGGACTTGTCACATGCCAATAAGTTGGCAAATTCAATCTCATCAAAAATCAAAGTAATGCAGCCAGGAGGCCTGCATGTAAATGCGAGCCTATTCTCGCCAGACGATGGGAAGCGCTGTCAGCCGTAATGTTGGTATTCGACTTCGATTCAATACCTGCATTTTTAGTATTTGGCGATTGATCATTTGTTCACATCGCCCGGAAGTATGGAAATTCGCGGATCGGGTTGTCGATATCCGGGTGTGCAAAGCGTTCGGGATGCTGCCATCTTCGCTGGCGGCGGCGCAAGCGGGTCATCGCTAACCACGCAGCTAAGAATCGGACATTTTAATTTCCGCGCGCACCCAGCAACGTTTTTAATTCCCCCGACTGATGCATTTCGCGCAGGATATCGGCACCGCCAATAAACTCGCCACCCACATAGAGCTGCGGAATTGTTGGCCAGTTGGCGTAGTCCTTGATGCCCTGGCGGATTTCCTCGTCCTGCAACACGTCCACGGTGAAGGGTTTGTCGACACCGTTGGCTTTCAGAATTTGAATGGCGGAAGCCGAAAAGCCGCACATCGGAAATTGTGGCGAGCCTTTCATGTACAGCACCACCGGGTGGCTGGTGACGGTGTCGCGGATTTTGTCTTGGGTGCTCATGGTGGCCTTGAATGTGGTCTGAAAAGGGAAATTATACGGTGGTGGATGACAGAGGCAAATGTTGGCCGATAGTCACGCGTGGGATGCCGGACAAGTCCGACACGGATGCGATGGCCGCAAAGCCATTTTGCGCCAGCAGTGCGCGGCAGCGTTCGGCCTGGTCGAAGCCGTGCTCAAACATCAGCCAGCCGCCGTCGTGCAGAAGCGCTTTTGCGCCGGTGATGATGCAACGAATGGAAGCCAGTCCATCCACGCTGTCGTCGGTCAATGCCATGTGCGGTTCAAAACGCAAATCACCCTGTGACAAATGGGGATCATGCGCGGCGATGTAGGGCGGGTTGGCGACAATCAAATCAAATTTTTTGTCGGTGAGCGCACGATACCAATCGCTAACAATGAAGGTGACAGACGCGCCAAGGGTGTGTGCGTTTTGTTCGGCGATGCGCAAGGCATCAAGGGATTGGTCGAGAGCGGTCACCTTGGCGTCGGGCAGTTCCAATGCAAGTGTCACCGCGATGGCACCACTGCCGGTTCCCAAATCCAAAACACAAGGCAGGACGGCTATTTTCAGCCACTTATTGCCGGAAAAGCGTACCAGTGCTTGTTCCACCAATATTTCTGTTTCCGGACGAGGAATCAATACATGTTCGTTCACCGCAAAATTGCGACCATAAAATTCACGGCTACCGAGAATTTGCGCGACCGGCACACCCGTGGCGCGGGCGGCGACGTGTTTTGCAAATTGCGCGGCCTGCTGGCCGGACAAATCACGCTCGCTGTGGGCCAGCAGAAAAGCACGCGATGACCCTGTCAAATTTGCGAGCAAATATTGTGCGTCTTGCCGGTCGATTTGCGACTGCGCCGCCGCCAACGCCTCGCCTATGGTTGCCATCAACCGGCGATGCCCAGCGACGCCAATTGCTCGGCCTGGTGTTCGGCAATCAGCGCGTTGGTCAGATCAGTCAAATCGCCGTCCATGATGAAATCGATTTTGTAGAGCGTCAGGTTGATGCGGTGGTCGGTGACACGTCCCGCAAATGCCATGCGCGTATCCATGTTGCTCCTTCAGGACGCAATTGAGACCGACTCATTGTCCTCATGTGGTTGACCGCGGTCAACTGAATGCCTCTGGTCTAAGGTTGAACCGGGACGACCCCAGCCGGACTCAATCCTGCATTGGCGATTACGGTTGGGGTCGCGCTATTGGGATTCATCAACCAAAGCGTAAGCGTCCCATCAGGCCGTTTCCAAACGATATCCACGATGCCATCTCCGTTGAAGTCACCAGATGCATAGAACTGCCATGCTGGGTCGGTGGCGATGAGGGATAGGAGCGTGGTGTTGATTTGAAGCGCGCTGCTCGAACACGATGCGTTCGGGTCATCCGGTGCGCCGGTGTATGGCGGCAAGGTCAAACTGGCCGCGTTTAGCCGCAACAACGAGACGGCGCCAGTGGAGCTATCACGCACCAAAATATCGCCTCGCCCATTCCCGGTGAAGTCCGCCAACTTTAATGCAGTCTGGTTGGTTGGGATACTGCCGATCAAAACGTTGGCGCAGGTTCGGTTCTCTGTCGCCATCAAAGCTCTCGCTTGATTTGACGGGTTGATGTAAACCATATCAGCGGCGCCATCACCATTTAGATCGGCGGCACCCAATAGCGTCCAATTGAGAGGTGCGCCTCCGCGCTTCCGCACCTGCGTAACGGCGGAACCGTTGGTAAACCAGATGTACGATACGCCGGTATCAGGAGATTCGGTTACGACGTAGCGCCAGACGAGGTCACCGAACCCATCGCCATCAAGGTCGCCGCTTGCTTGCACGTCCCAGACTTGTTTCACCTGTCGCCAGAAGACTTCGTTGGTCGGGGAAAAGCCGCGCCATACCTTGATGTCCCCGAACGTACCTTGCGTCATATTCTGGAATGCAAGGTCAGACTTGCCACTGCGGAAGAAATCGCCGATGCCGACCAAACGGTAATTGGGTCCTGGATCTTGAAGTGTGCTGAACTGGAATTGGTTGTTCACCAGCCGCCCGGCCTGAAGTTGCGCTGAAGCCGACCGCAAGACGATTGCGCTTTTCCCGTTGCCATCAATATCAATGCCGCCGCGCCTTGAAAGCGGTAACTGTGCAGAGCCCGCCGGTGTCGTTGCCGATGCCGCAGCGGATTGAGACGAACAATTACCCGCCGCGTCGCACGCCGCCACGGTGTAGCTGTAGGTGGTGCCGGGAACGACGCCATTATCCGGCCAGAAGTTGTTGGTTGGTCCGGCAGGCGTGCCAGCGAGTGAGCCGTTGCGGTAAACCTGATAGTAAGTGACGCCGACGTTGTCGGTGGAGATGTTCCAGGAAACGTTTACCCGATTCGACCCGACCGCAACTGCACTGACACCGGTCGGCACCGTCGGAGCCGTCGTATCCGCCCCGCCCGCCGGTGTCGTTGCCGATGCCGCAGCGGATCGAGACGAACAATTACCCGCCGCATCACACGCCGCCACGGTGTAGCTGTAGGTGGTGCTGGGAGCGACGGAATTATCCGACCAGAAGTTGCTGATTGAACCGGCAGCCGTTCCAACGCGTAAGCCGTTGCGGTAAACCTGATAGTAAGTGACGCCGACGTTGTCGGTGGAGATGTTCCAGGAAACGTTTACCTGGTTCGATCCGACCGCAACTGCACTGACACCGGTCGGCACCGTCGGAGCCGTCGTATCGCCCCCGCTGCTCCCATAGGTAAAAACACCTTCAGAAAAGGACTCTCCACTGCCACAGGCGCTGCTACGATTTACAATCACATGGTATCTGTAGGTCGCACCTGATGTAAGGGCAGGGCCATTGTAGGGAACGGAGGTGCCGAAGACATTAAAGCTGCTCCATATCCTGTTGTAATTGCTGTCATTCAGTTGTACTTGGTATCTCGCAATGGAGTCCCCAATCCCGATCCAACTGAATGCGGGGGTTCCCGTAACCGATCCTGTTGGTGAGAGGTTTGTCGCAAACTTCTCCTGGAAGCAGGACACCATCGCAGTGGCTGTCCGTGTGCCGGCCGCCTCGGTTATGGAGAATGTGTAAGTGTAGGGCAGCCCGGCAGGAGAGCTGGTCCCGAGGAATACATGGGTGCTGGGAGATGTCCAGGAATTCCATGAACCACGGCCAGCATCATAGGTGAGCGTCTTCGGGCTGGTTATCCCAGGGCCTGTCACACTTACAGCGCTTGCTGTTTTGGGTGCGTCACGATACTGCAATGAGACGGAATAACCGCCTGACCAGTGCTGCGTCCAGGCCTCTTGGTTTGGGTCTGGGTCTGGACACGAGACTATATTTCCGGCCAGCGACATCGTGCCATTGGCATTGAATGTAGCCGTATAGGTATTCCCAGTCCTGCTATCGGACATTGTCCATGTCCCGACGATATCGCCCGCTGTCCCGCTCGACCTCGTCCATGTGTCCGTCCATCCATCCGGGTATAGCAATGTTACAGTTGTAGCGGTCAATGTCGTGACTGTGACAGTCTCAGATCCTAACCTCGGACCCTCACATGTAAAGTTTGAACTTGTCCAAGTCATCGTTAGGGTAGCTGTCGTTGGACTCCAAATGTATGTCCCGCTCGCAGACCGGGTCGTAGACTGGGCCGATACCACGGATGAAAAAAGCGCCGCAACGACAATGCCGACACTCCATATAAACGCTTTAGCGAAGTTGGGCCTGCTGGCAACAGTGCGGAACTTGTCAATCGCGCCAACCAAAAGTCTGCGTGACATTGATGAATCTGCATTTCTTGTCAAACTTATGCGCTGGTCCATTTTCCACTCCCGGGTGATATGACGCTGCTTTATCCGTCCACGACCACAGATGTATTTTCAAAAACACTTGCGCGCACTCGGTGTCTGTACTCGATGACGAACATAAAGAAGATGCCGCATCCAATTCCAAGGCCGACCGGATCGCACGGCGAACAGTTGTGAAATTAGCGCCATTTTTTTTGACTATCCGGGCGCACCAACGAGTAATAACGGCGAAGTTCAATTGGAGTATCTGCCCAATGGATGGCGCAGCGACGATCCGGCCATGATCCAGATCACAAAAACGTCGAAAATAGCCACGCTTTGCATGGTTAGGCACGGTAAATTTGGGGTGTGGGTAAGCGCGAGTGAGCGCGAGTGCGCACCGCACGTTGCATTCGGTTCAATAAAGAACTCGATGACGCCACATCAGTTTGAATCGTACCTTGATGTTTGGATACCCACTGCTCGAAAGGCGCGAAGTGGATTGCGGGTGTGCAAATCCCGCGCGAGGCTATGCGATTTATAAGTAACTAAACAACCACCGGCTGAAGCCGGTGGGTTTGAATTGCGGACTGAAAGTCCGGATACGCGTCGCCTGAACGAGGCGTATCCGGGTTCCATCTTGAAATCATCGTTTGGCTTCGGTTCAAAAGAGGGTGACGGCACCGGTGGCGGCCTGATCGCGCTTCTGGCCGGTCTGTTTGAACAGGAACGTGGCAATCGCACGGTGAATGATCTGCAATACCGGCGCGAGCAATTCTGGATGGACTTTGATGAGACTGCGCAAGGGAATCGGGAACGACAACACCCACTGGCGCACCGGCACCTTGGGGATGACATGATCGACCAGATGGGCGGCGGCATCTGCGCCACCCTGGAGTACAGGAATTTCAAACGCCCTTTTTCACGAAATGCGTTTTTCCGTCAAGGCGCACTGCTACTGGTGCTGGTTACCCAAGTGCAATGTCACCCTCGAATTTGACGTCAATTTTCAGCCCTGCAACTTCCAGCGTAACTTTTGCCGGAAAAGTTTCCGTGCCCTTGATCGCGCCGGCGGCCAGCGCGCTGTTCACTGCCTGTTCGATTTCTCGTTGCGAATTGAC
>JANPNU010000087.1:0-10645 GCA_031427615.1 Burkholderiales bacterium | reverse complement strand
GCAATGCGTTATTTCCATGAGTCTGGTTACCGCTTTTTGTCGGTCGAGCCCGCGCACGCAGCAGCCGTTGAAGACCTGCCTGCATACCATTCAGACCCATTCGACCGTATCCTGGTCGCACAGGCGCTAGTCGAGCCGATGCGGCTGATGACCCACGATCAAACTGTGGCGCGCTATAGCGATACGATCATCGCGGTCTAGGCAAGTTGCGTTGCGTCAGCCGGGCGCTTCATATGAAAAGCAGCGATGGGTCGATTTGGGAAGTGATTATCGTGAGCCGTGGCTGATTAGGGAAGCTCTGATTAAGTTCAGCTCTAAGCCCCAGCCTGCATATTTGACGGGGACGCGTTTGTTGGTGGGTGGATGAGCGCGTGATTTTGTGTTCGACTGAGCGAGCAATATCGAGATATTCCGAGCGAAGAGAACGGAAAAGCGTCGTCTTGTGACAAAAATGAGCGCCCGCAAGCGAGCGCGTAGACCCGCAGTGATTCGAAGCACAAATTAGATTTGAACGACGTTCACAGCGAGCGCCCGGGAGAACCGCGGGTGACCCATGAAATATGCAGGCCAGACCGGCACCAAGACCGAGAACGCGATCTTCGGCGCGAATCCGCTGCCTGAATATCCGTTTCAGCCCCCTCTTACGATTGGAAAATACAATATTCGCCAGTGATGACCGCTCTGATAAAGTGCAAGGATGGAAAACGTCAAAAATCCGGCTGACACCGCCGAAAACAGTGTAAAACCCGCCAAAAACGCCCCAGAACCCAAAGATTTGGTCGTCAAAACCCGCCACAAGGCCAAAATTGGTGGAAAAACACTGGCTTATACCGCCACCTGCGGCACGTGGGTGATGACCGAAGAACACGATAAAGACGGCGAGCACTTGGGCCAAAAACCCAAGTCGGCCATGTTCTTTACCGCCTACACGTTGGACGGCACGGTCAATCTGGCGAAACGCCCGATCATGTTTTGTTTTAACGGCGGCCCCGGCTCGAGTTCGGTTTGGGTGCATTTGGGGCTATTGGGCCCGAAACGGGTTGCGCTGGACGCGGATGGTTATGCCGGTGCGCCACCTTACCGGCTGATTGATAACGCCTACTCGATGCTGGCGGACGCCGACCTGGTGTTTATTGATCCGATTGGCACTGGTTATTCACGCATGGTCGAAGGCGAAAAAACCAAGGAGTTTCACGAGTATCAACGCGATCTGGAAAGTGTCGGTGCGTTTATTCGCCTCTATGTGTCGCGTAATGAACGCTGGGCGAGCCCCAAATTTATTGCCGGCGAAAGTTACGGCACCACCCGCGCCTGCGGTTTGGCCGGATTGTTGCAGGACAAATACGGCATGTATCTGAATGGCCTGCTGCTGATTTCGGTCGCGCTGGACTTTCAAACGTTGCGATTTGATCACGGCAATGATCTGGCACCAACCATGTTTTTACCCACCTACGCGGCCACTGCCTGGAAGCATAAAAAATTGTCGGCAGATATGCAAAAAAAATCACTGGCAAATCTGCTCAAAGAAGTCGAGGCATTTACCGAGGGTGAATACGCCGCCGCACTATTCAAGGGCGATAAATTGTCCGGCAAGGAATTTAACGCGATGGCTGAGAAGGTGGCACGTTACACCGGCCTGTCCCTTGCCTATGTGAAGTCCACCAAACTACGGGTGCACATTCATCGTTTTTGCAAAGAGTTATTACGTGCCGAAGGCAAAACTGTTGGCCGGCTTGATAGCCGCTTTACCTCCAAGGATCGGGATAGTGCGGGTGAGCATTTTGAGTTTGATCCGGCCATGGTCACCATTGCCGGGGTGTTTTCCTCAACTTTTAATGACTACGTTCGTAGCGCATTAAAATTTAAAACTGACCTGGACTATCGGGTCTCTGCCGGCTTTTACACCAACTGGGGCTGGAAAGATTTTGCCAATCGGTACGCCAATATTGGCGAAACGTTACGCCGCGCCATGACCTTAAACCCGCATTTAAAAGTGTATGTTGGCAACGGATATTTTGATCTGGCCACGCCGCATTTTGCCAGCGACTACACCGTGAATCATTTGATGCTGGATGCCCCGCTCGACAAAAATATCAGTACGCATTATTACGAAGCCGGCCATATGATGTACATCCACGCGCCGTCACTGACCAAAATGGCCGATGATTTGCGTGGTTTTATGAAGGGCGCGCTGGGTGTCGTAAAAAAGTAGTTGCAGAATCACGCCGTTAAATAATTTCCGTTCAACATGAAACCAACGTCTTTGGAGTAGCCGTGAATAGAGCCTGTTTGCAACGTATGCCTTCCGTTCTGGTGGCACCGTTCTGGGTTGTAGCGATGTGGCTGGTCAGCGGGGTCGCAGTTGCGGCCGCGCCCGCAACCCCCACCGCAAAAACGCCCAAGCGATGAGTACTTAAAACCGAAGGGATGACGACGAAGTAAAGTCGTTTATACACGCGGTGTTTCTGGCAAAAATGGCTGAAATGCCGCGTGTAATATTATAAGTTAAAGTTTATTTTGCTTGCTGCGCGCCAAGCGCGGCTGATTTGTTATCTGTGGCAGGCGGCGCATTGCAAGAAAAATTCGCCAGTTATGTGTGGTGACAAAATCCCCCGTTTTGTTACGCGGGCAACGCGGCCAAAGCAGCCATGGATGCCGGCAAAATAAATCGTGTGGTCAATAACCCCTCCAACCCGAACTGCGCCAACACGGCGCGCAAGCGTTCGGCAGAAGCACGTTTTGGCTGACCGATTTGTCGGGCGATGATGAGTTCATTTTTCATGCTGTGTTGCCAACCAACCAACTCCGTCACAGTGACCTGATAACCCCACGCTTCCAGATAGAGGCACCGCAACACATTGGTGATCTGGCTGCCAAATTCACGGGTGTGCAACGGGTGGCGCCACAGCTCCGCCAACGGGCTTTGTGACAATGCGCGTGCTTTACCGGCATTCAATGCGCGGGAAATTTCGGCTTGACAGCAAGGTACCAGCACCATAAATTTGGCGTGTTTTTTTAGCCCAAACGCGATGGCATCATCGGTGGCAGTGTCACAGGCGTGTAGTGCCGTAACAATGTCAACGTCAGCCGGTATAACGTCGGATTGCGTCGCATCCGCCACACTCGTTGCCAGAAACGACATATTGCCAAAGCCAAGATCGTTTGCGAGGGACTGAGATTTTTCCACCAACTCCGGCCGCGCTTCGATGCCGTAAATGTGGCCGGTCGGTGCGGCCAGACCAGTTGATGGCGCAGCATTAAAAAACAGGTCATACACAATAAAACCCAAATACGATTTACCCGCGCCATGGTCGGCCAGGGTGATTGGTTTTGTTGTTGTGGCCAGCTCCAGCAGCAATTTTTCAATAAATTGATAGAGGTGATAAACCTGTTTGAGCTTGCGGCGTGAGTCCTGATTCAACTTGCCGTCACGCGTGAGGATATGTAATGCCTTCAGTAGCGCGATCGATTGGCCGGGGCGGATTTCCAGCGCAATGGTTGGGGCCGCAGATTTTGCGGCGGCTTTCATTTTTGGGTGCCGCTGTTGCCACCAGTTGGATCATCCGGCGATGGGGCCGGTGGATCTTGTCTTGGTGTCGTGCGACCAACATCCAGAGCCGCCCAGCCGGCGTGACCAAGAGTTTCAAGCGTTTTCATATTCACTTCAAAAATACTGTCTGCCTCGGGGAAGGCCGCAACTGCCATGTCAATACTGTCTTCGCGCAGCAAATGCAATGTCGGATACGGCGCGCGATTGGTGTTGTTGGTGACGTCGTTTGGTTCGGTATCTGCAAACTGAAACTGCGGATGAAAACTCGCGATTTGTAACACGCTGTCCAACTCCAGCTCGGTCAGCACATGGTCGGCGATCTCAAGAAAATCGTTGAAATCCAAAAAATCATCAAGACAATGCGGTGCCATTAAAAGTGTGGTGCTGCGTTCCTCCGGCTCATGCGCCATCAACGCAACGATTTCGTCCTCAAGATCCTGCAACAGGTCCTGCGGCGTTTGTGCCTGACTGACGGCGTAGTGAATTTGTTCCTTGACGTGAACCGCCTTGGCGAACGGACACAAATTCAGGCCGATGACGGCACGATCGAGCCAGCGGCGCATGTCCAATTCGACGTTATTTTCAATATCGTTTATTTTATTCATGGCTGATTATCCCCCGCTAACCTGCATATTTCATGGGGGCACGTTTGATGAGGTGAAGCGGGGGTTTCGCGGCGCGCGCGCCGTGCCCGCATAACCCGAAAGCCATGCAGGGCTTTCCGCAGTGAATGGGCGAGTGATTTTTTGCCTGACCGACCACGGGAGGAAGGCGAAAAAGCGCCGTCCAGTCGCCCGCTATCGAGCGTGCAGCCCATTTTATTTGCGAAGAATTGACAATCAAAATTGGATTTAATGTTCTTCATAGTGCACTCCCTAGGGAACCACGGGCGACCCATGAAATATGCAGGTTAACGTGTGAACGCATGGCCCGGGTATAAAAAAACCCCGGTGCACGCATCGGGGTTTTGATTAAACACACAAAAAGACTATTCGAGTTTGATGCCTTTTTTGACAACGATATTTTTCATTTTCTCAAATTCGACTTTAATCTGCGCGGCAAATTCTGCTGGTGCGTTGGCAACCGGCTCGGTGCCAAGCGCGGCGAGTTTTTCTGTTACAGCGGGATGATTGACTGCCTTGACCGCAGCGGCATGCAATTTGTCAACGATCTCTTTGGGTGTTTTGGCCGGAACCACCAAGCCATACCAGGCGCGATCATTTACGTCAGCAAGACCGGCTTCGGCAAAGGTCGGTACGTTTGGATAAAACGGCAAACGCTTTGGCGAGGCGACGGCAAGTAAACGCATTTTCCCGCCATCAATATGCGCTTTCGACGATGGCAAGTTATCAAACAGCACCGGCACCTGGCCGCCGATGACGTCGATGACTGCGGGGCCCGCACCCTTGTAGGGGATATGCACCATATCAGTACCGGTCGCGGCCATAAACAATTCACCCATCATGTGACCAATACCGGCCGTACCGGATGTGGCGAAGCTGTATTTGCCCGGATTCTTTTTTAACAACTCGATAAACTCTTTCAGATTCTGCGCGGGAACCGAAGGGTGCACAGTCAATACGTTTGGTACCGCTGCGAAATTTGTCACCGCAATAAAGTCGGTCAGATTGTTATAGGGGATTTTTGGGTTGGCAGCCGGATTCACCGCCATGGTCGAAACCGTTGCCACGCCGAGGGTGTAACCGTCAGGTGCAGATTTTGCCACTTCATTGGCGCCAATCGATCCGCCACCACCGCCACGATTTTCAACAATGATTGTCTGGCCCAATTCAGTTCCAAACTGGTTGGCGATAATGCGCGCGACAATATCGGTGGTGCCGCCGGCCGCAAATGGCACGATCATTTTGATCGGTTTATTGGGGTAGGGCTGTGCGTGGCTAATTGCCGGGGCCAAAGCCGCGACACTGGTCACAGCAATTGCCGCGAGCAGCGTGGCGAATTTTGAACGGATGTTATGGCGCATGATGTTGCCTCCTCTAATTGTGTGGATGTTGCGATTAACGATTAACGATTAACGATAAAGCTTGTCGTGTTGGACGCGATCGATGTGAATCATTTTAAATAGATGGCGCAATTCTTTGCGAGTCTGACGGTGTTTGGGGCAACATCAACGCGGCAAAGTTTCAATATTTTACCGCCTTCCGCGATTCAACGGATGGCGCAAGGAATTAACACGGTCGATCCGCTGGTCTTGCGCGCCTCCAAATCGCGATGCGCTTGGGCCGCATCTTTGAGTGCATAAGTCTGATTGATTTCAATTTTGACAATGCCGCGGGTGACCATCTCAAACAAATCTGTTGCCGTGGCGATGAGATCGGCACGTTTGGCAACATAGGTATCGAGCGTTGGTCGGGTGAGGTACAACGAGCCACGTGAGGTTAGATCACCGACATAGACCGGCGGCACGGCACCGGATGCCGCGCCGAATGAGACCATCATGCCAAGTGGCGCAACACAATCAAGCGATTTTGTAAAGGTATCCTTGCCCACCCCGTCGTAAACAACGCGACATTTCGCGCCGTTGGTGATGTCTGCAACGCGCGCAGCAAAGTCGTCCGTCCGATAATTAATCACATGGTCAAAGCCATGCGCCTTTGCAATCGCGATCTTTTCATCCGAGCCAACGGTACCGATAACCGTGGCGCCCAAATGTTTCGCCCACTGACCCAGTATCAGGCCAACGCCGCCCGCCGCTGCGTGAAACAAAATCACATCTCCCGGCTGAACACAGTATGTTCGGCGCAGCAGATATTGCGCCGTCATGCCTTTTAACATCATCGATGCCGCTTGCTGATCGGTAATGTCGTCTGGAATTTTGACCAATCGTTCGGCCGGCATCAGTCGCACTTCGGCGTACGAGCCGATTGGTGACGAGGCATAGGCAACCCGATCGCCTGTTTTGAATTCGCTGACGTTGGCACCGACCGACTCGACCACACCGGCAGCTTCGCGGCCGATCACGCTGGGCAGTGGAATCTTGTACATGCCACTGCGGTGATACGTGTCGATATAGTTTAGACCGGCTGCCGTTGTGGTTAACCGTACTTCATCAGGGGCGGGAGGGGGCACGTCAACTTCTTCCCACTTCATCACCTCCGGTCCGCCATGTTGGTGGATGCGAATGGCGTGGGTCTGAATGGTTTGGCTCATGATAATTGCTCCTCTTCAATAAATTGTTGGATGACTTGAAGCTTTGCCTCGGCAATCGACGTGGCAATAGTGTTGGGATGATTGGCTGCGATGGCGGCAAAATCGATTGATTGCAAACACACCAATGCGCGCGACAAATACGCCTGTGGCGGATAGGGGGTGTCAGCAAAGCCGAGCCGGCCATGATGATCACAGGCCGATGCCAGCAATACGTCTGTGAATCTGTCCGGGCGACGCAACGCGTCGCAGCCATCGAGTAGCGCCAATAACGGCGCGGCGCTCAAAGACAATGCGGAATGAATTGTTCGATGCCAGCGCGCGACGGGGATGGCCAGCTCGCGACAATCGGCCGGCACCCGCAGACGCAGGCACATGGCATCAATCAGCGCGACACTGCTTTCTTCGTGGTCCGGGTGGTGCGGCAAAAATTGAGTTGGGGTCACGGCTTTGCCGAGGTCATGGGTAAGCGCGGCAAACCTGACGGGCAGATTGGCATGAATTCCGGCGGCATAATCGAGCACCATCATTACATGCCGGCCGGTATCAATTTCCGGATGGGTGGCTTTGGCTTGTGGTACGCCCCAAAGTCGATCTAGCTCGGGCGCAATCCGGGCGAGTGCACCACATGCACGTAACACTTCAAACATCCGCGACGGCGTTGATTCCATCAGCCCACGGGAAATTTCCTGCCAGACCCGCTCGGGTACCAACGCATCCACCTCGCCTGACACAACCATCTCTCGCATCAACTCAATTGTTTCGTCGGCGACGCTAAAGCCGATGCGGGCAAAACGTGCGGCAAAACGTGCTGTACGCAAGATGCGCACCGGGTCTTCACGGAATGCCGTGCCAACATGTCGAAGCAGTTTGTGATTTAAGTCGGCTTGGCCGCCGAAGGGGTCGATGAGATGGCCGTGGGGATCGCGGGCAATGGCATTGATCGTCAGATCGCGTCGCGCCAGGTCTTCTTCGATGGTAACGGTGGGCGAAGCGTGAAACACAAAGCCCTTGTAACCTGGGGCGGTTTTTCGCTCGGTGCGGGCGAGTGCGTACTCCTGATGTGTTTGCGGATGCAAAAAAACCGGAAAATCGTTGCCAACCGGTCGATAACCCGCCGCAATCATTTCGTGCGGCGTCGAGCCGACCACCACGAAGTCGCGGTCAGTCACGGCAAGGCCAAGGAGTTCGTCACGGACTGCACCGCCGACGGTGTAAATTTTCATGACCCAATTATGGCGCGAAACAGGTGGAGGTCGCGGGGCGGCGGAAACCAAAAACAATTGAAACCACAGATCAACACGGATCAACACAGATAAAGGCGCGGGCTGTTTTCCGTGTTGCGCTCCTTTTCCCCCTCGGAAACGGGGGTTCGGCAAGGGTTTCGCCGAGTGTACTCAGCGCTTGCCGAACGGCATTGCGCTGCATCGCAATGCCATGTTAGCGCACCAAAAAATCCCGCACGGCAGGGTTGATCAGATCCGCCGAGCAACGTGGGATGTCGTGGCCGCAGGTGGGAAATTCCAGCGCCTCGGCACCGGCCAGTTTGGCAAAGGCCAGCACCGCGCCGGGTGTCACCACCTCATCGCGGATGCCCGCCAGCACCAATAATTTTTTGCCGGCGCGTTTGGCCGCCGCCGACATGTCGCTCACGTTCAGTTTTGTCAATTTCTGCCTTCCTGGGGAGAAGTGGCGGGGATGGTTGCACCGCCCACGGCGGCTTTATTCTATTGTCCGGATTGCGCCATATTTGCATACGGCTCATCCTCTGCCACAAATTGCGTTTCCAAACGGGCATCGGCAACCCACGCCGCCACCGCCGGATGCGCGGCCACTGCCGCGCAGTAGGCCAGGGTGTCAGCGGCGAGCGCAGGCTGGTAGGTGGCAAAACGCATCACCACCGGCGCATACATCGCATCCGCTGCCGAAAATTCACCAAACAAAAATGGTCGGCCGTCGGCGAATTTTTTGCGTGTTTCGCGCCAGATGGTTTCGATGCGTTGGATATTCCCCGCCACGTCGGGATTCATGCCCAGCCCGGCGAGGTGGGCGCGAATATTCATCGGCATCGACATGCGACAGGCGCGAAAGCCGGCGTGCATCTCAGCGACGATGGCGCGTGCGTGAGCGCGTGCCGAACTGCTTTCCGGCCAGATTCGTTTTTTAGGAAACAGCTCGGCCAGGTATTCGTAAATGGCGGTGGATTCCCATACACACATACTCTTCGCGCCGCCTATTTCGCCATTCCACAATACCGGCACCAAACCGGATGGCGACAGGCGCGGAAGTTCGCGTGCCCAATCGTCGGAATGAAATTTGAGCATGATCTCGGTGAACGCAATATCCAGCGCCTTCAGCAGTACCCACGGACGCATCGACCAGGATGAATAATTTTTATTGGCAATGACAAGAGTCAGCATGCGGGTACCTGCGGTTTGTGGTTGGATTATTTGCCGAGGCCCTGGCGCAGCTGGGCGTAATGCGCGCGACCGGAACGGCTGTTCATATAGCCTGGCACCACCGCCTCCATTGCGGCGGGTGCGCCAAATATGGTCGGGAACGGTTCAGGCGATGTGCTGGGCAAACTCATCGAGGCAAGGTTGTCGCGGGTGATTAGTTTGCCGGGTAGAAATTCAAACAAGGTAGCCTGCAACCTTGAAAACGTTGTACCCAGACCAAGAATTTTGCAATGCGAACCGGACTGCGTAATGACGTACGCAAGCAACTGGCGCAAGGTATAGACGGTGGGGCCAACCAGCGGATAGGTTTTGCCAACAGTGGCGGGCATGGTGATCGCACGGACTACTGCGCGGGCGACATCCTCGACCCACACCACTTGAAACAGGGCGTCCGGCGAACCGAGTGGAATGATCGGGCAGGTTTTTGCGAGCATGGCGAACATGTTGAGAAAATGATCACCTTCACCAAACACCACCGACGGTCGAAAAATGGTTACCGCCAGCCCGGTCGATTTGGCGATTGCCAAAACCGCCGCTTCGCCACGCCCGCGTGAACGTAAATATTCGCTTGGTGCGGACGGGTCTGCGTTTAATGCGCTCATTTGTAAGAGACGACTGACATTGTTCGCCGCACAACATTCGGCAACCATTTGCGGAAATCGGACGTGGGCGAATTCAAAGTTGCCATGTAATATGCCGATCAAATTGATAACCACATCTTGACCGCGAATGAGCTGATCAAGGGTAGAGCGGTCAAAAGCGTTGGCATCAACGACGTCGCAGGTCGGTAGTAACAATAAGTGTTTGGCGCGTTCGCGCTGGCGGGTGGGCACCGTCACCTCATATCCACCCTTGGTGAGTTCCCCGGCGACGGCGCTACCGATAAAACCACTGCCGCCAAGTAGTAGAACTTTTGTTGTTCGCATCAATCCTCCCCCTACGGTTGCTCCGGTTTGACCGCCACATCAGGCAGGTTGGCGACCGATAAATTTGTTAGCGGCGCGTCCGGGATGCGCGCTGTTGTTGGCGTGATTCCGACAATCGGACGGTCGGAGCCGCCGTTGGTTGCAACCGTTGATATGGCAGCAACGCTCGAATTCGCGGAAATTTTCCCAGCAACGGTGCCCATGATTTCGCTTAACAGCGGTGACTTGCCGTGAATACGGTGTCCGTAAAACCATTTGTTAACCATTACTTTTTTGACGTAATCACGGGTCTCGTTAAACGGAATGGATTCGGCATAAATCGCACCCTCGAGCACGTTATCGGCCCGCCATCGCCGGGCGCGGCCGGGGCCCGCGTTATAGGCGGCGGTGGCCAATACCGGGTGACCCAGGTCGTCCAATACGTGGCGCAAATAAAACGAGCCAAGTGACAGGTTGGTCGGCACCTCCACCCCATTCCATTCAATCGATCTCACTTCACTCTCTCCTTCTCATTTCACGATTTTCATTGCGAGGAATTGTGA
>JANPNU010000086.1:0-1735 GCA_031427615.1 Burkholderiales bacterium | reverse complement strand
GTTTGACCGTCACCTGAAATATGTCGGATGGCCTATTAAAATTAACCGCCTTCATGATCAGCCATGCCATCACTTGAATTAAAGATTCCGCCGCCGGTCGTTGCGCTCATTGCGGCGACACTCATGTGGCTTGTTTCCGGCGGCATCCCCGCACTTGAAGCCGTTGGGCTTCTAAACCTTGCCATTGTGATTCTGCTGGCCGTCGCCGGGGCAGGTTGCGATATTTTGGCGTTGTTGGCTTTTTACCGCGCCAAGACCACTATTAATCCGATGAAACCCGGGACCACGTCGGCAATGGTCACCGGCGGTATTTACGGTGTGACGCGCAACCCCATGTACGTCGGGCTGGTATTGTTTCTCGGTGCGTGGGCTGCTTATTTGTGGTCATGGTGGCCGTTGCTCGGCCCGGTTGCTTTTGTTCTTTATATCAGCCGCTTTCAAATTGCGCCGGAAGAAAAAGTGCTCACCGAAAAATTTGGCCAAGACTATTTACGCTACCGGGCGAAAGTCCGCCGATGGATTTGACGCCAAACGCTGTGGCGCCACCCTTGAAATTGAATCAACAACATTTCGCTTGGCAAGGCGACGACGGCATAAAACGTGTTTGGTATACCGAACAACTTTGGAAACATGCCATTCGCTTCCTATCCGCGAAATTACGGTTGAAAGCATCGCCGCGCTTGATCACAATACATGGTTTTTGGGAAGGAGCCGACATGCAGCCTGGTCACCGAACACACCAAGCGAATCAACAATGCATGTTTGACTACCCGATTATTTTGTCCGCGGAGGGGTGGGTCATGGATGGCATGCATCGTATTTGCAAGGCGCTTCTTTTAGACATGCCGACCATTCGCGCTGTTCAGCTTTCGATCAATCCACCGCCCGACGCGTGCCACGAGAATGCCTCGGCTGAAATGTTGGGGCGCGCTACCAGTCGTTCCCACACTCATAAATAGAAACGCAAACCCGCCGATCTGCCAGTCACCTCGACCGAAAGTGTGCAGCTAGAAAAAATGGGCAATCACCACCATGCCGATCATGGTTAATGCAATTGCCAGTTTGGCCAATACGCCCACCATCATGCCCAACCAGGTTGCCAGTCCAACACGACTGGCTTGGCCGATTTGTTGGCGGTTGATGAGCTCACCGGCGACCGCGCCGATAAACGGAAACAGCAGCAGACCCCAGAGGCCGGAGAAAACACCGATCACACTGCCGACTGCGGCGCCGACCAATGCCAATTTGGATGCGCCGGCGCGTTTTGCACCCAGCAAAGTTGCGACAAAATCGGCCAACATGGCCACAACGGTGAGCACCGCCAATAGGGTCAGGGTAGGCCAGCCTATGCGTTCGAAATTGCCGAGGTAGGCGGCCAGAAACAACCCGGCAAATACCATGGGTACGCCTGGCATGGCGGGAAGAATGGTTCCCGCCAAACCAATCAAAATCAGGACCACAACCAGCGCCCACAACAAAATCATGCTGATATTACTTTCCATTTTTTTCTTTCACTATTTAGAATCTCGCTAGCCTGCGTGGCCTGTGCGTAACTCAGTTTACCGTTGACGTGGTGTCAGCCTGCATTGTGGAATGGACTAGCCTGCATATTTCATGGGGTTGCGTTCGAGAGTAGGTCGATGAGCGGGTGATTTTTCGCTCGACTGACCACGGCATAGCTGGCCGTAGTGGGCAAATGAGCACGGCAAGAGAACGGAAAAGCGCATGTTCAGCG
>JANPNU010000085.1:0-3068 GCA_031427615.1 Burkholderiales bacterium | reverse complement strand
TACGTGTGGCTAGCCTGCATTTTTCACGGGGACGTGTTTGTTGGTGGGTGGATGAGCGCGTGATTTTATGTTTGACTGGGCGAGGAATATCGAGATATTTCGAGCGAAGAGAACGGAAAAGCGCCGTCTTGTGACAAAAATGAGCGCCCGCAAGCGAGCGCGTAGGCCCGCAGTGATTCGATTTACAAATTGGATTTGAACGAGCAGACATTTGCCAAGAGTGGAAATTAAAAAAAATCGGGCCGACCCGTGAAATATGCAGGCTAGATCGCCATTTAAAGCGCAGTTTCACGGCAAAATGCCCGAAACGACCCGTTAATCAACGACTTTCAGGAACCGATTATGTTCTCTCGATTTTGTGCAACCGTTTTTATCGCAGCCGTTGCCAGCAACTGTCTGGCCCAAGCACCGACTCCGCCGCCGGAAGCGGAATATGGCATTCGTGAGCATTACACCAAGTACGAATTTCGTATACCGATGCGCGATGGTAAAAAAACTGTTCACCTCGGTTTATGTTCCGAAAGACCAATCCAAACCTCATCCGTTTTTGATGCAGCGTACCCCGTACAGCGCTGGCCCCTATGGTGTGGATGAATATCCGCGTCGCCTCGGGCCGGCAACTGAATTGACCAAAGCCGGCTACATTTTTGTCACACAAGACGTGCGCGGACGATATATGTCGGAAGGTGTTTTTGTTGAGATGACGCCGCACAAATCGATCAAGGGGCCAAAGGATTTTGACGAAAGTACCGACATGTATGACAGCGTTGAGTGGTTGCTTAAAAATGTACCGAACAACAACGGTCGCGTCGGCATTTGGGGAAATTCATATCCGGGATTTTTTGTATCCGCGAGCATTATTGACAGCCATCCGGCGATCAAGGCGGCGTCACCACAAGCGCCCATCACTGATCTCTATATGGGGGATGATAGTTACCACAATGGCGCATTTATGTTGGCCGCCAACTTCGGTTTTTACACCAACTTCAAGCATCAAGACAATCCAACCATATTGCCCAAGCGCTGGGATCCATATGAATTTGGCACGCAGAATGGTTACGAGTTTTTTCTGCAGGCCGGCACACTGGCAGATATCGTCAAACTGGTGAGCGGCGACAAAAAATCATTGCTGCCGGAACAAATCAAAAACGACACCTACAACGACTACTGGCAATCGCGCGATATTTCACGCCACCTTAAAAATATTAAAACTGCCGTGTTAACCGTCGGCGGCTGGTACGACGCGGAAGATCCGCTCGGACCGTTAAAGACCTATCAACAGATCAAGAAAAACAATGCCGGCATTTTTAACGCGCTGGTGATGGGCCCATGGTCACATGGCGGCTGGCTGCGCTACGATGGCGCCAAACTCGGCCACGTCGATTTTGCCGCCAAAACCGGTGATCACTATCGCAAAAATATCTTGTTGCCATTTTTTGAAAAACACCTCAAAGACAAAGACGGCAAAGTGGCCGAAGCCAACGTATTTGAAACCGGCACCAATGTTTGGCGCCAATATCCACAATGGCCGCCGACCCGTGCCAAACCGCAAACCTTGTACTTCCATGCGGCGGGAAAATTGGCATGGACGTCACCAGCAAGTGCCGCGACCAACAATGCGTTTGATGAGTACATTAGCGACCCGGCAAAACCGGTGCCGTTTACCAATGCGATTGCCCTTGGCGTGCCGCAAGAGTACATGGTCGGCGACCAACGATTTGTGGCCACCCGCACCGATGTATTGGTCTATCAGACCGACGTATTAGAGGAAGACGTGACGATCGCGGGACCAATCACGCCGCGCTTGTTTGTTTCAACCAGCGGCACCGACAGCGATTTTGTGGTCAAACTGATTGACGTTTACCCAGCCGAACTTAATAGCACAAACGTCACCGGCAGTGCCAACATGACTGCCGCACCCGGGCCACCCCCGCGCGACGTTGCCATTGCTGCCCATGTCATGGCCGGGTATCAACAACTGATTCGCGGGGAACCATTTCGCGCCAAGTTTCGAAATAGTTTTGTGACCCCCACCGCCATGGTGCCCAACCAGATTGAGAAACTTGAATTTTCCATGCCGGATGTATTACACACCTTTCGACGCGGGCACCGCATCATGGTGCAGGTGCAATCATCCTGGTTTCCATTGACCGACCGCAATCCACAAACATTTGTGCGCATACCGGAGGCAAAGGCGAGCGATTATGTCAAAGCCACGCAACGGCTATATCGTAGTAGAGACGATTTGTCGTCCATCAACGTATTGGTGATGCCATCCGGCGCAGCAGCGACACAGCAGCTAAATAGGCAGTGAAATGCAAATCGTAATTCGTCATTCGTGCTTCGCGCGACAGCGACGTTTCGCTGCTTGCGCCGATCTATCAAGAAAGCGTACGAACTGAAACCGCCTCATGGGAAGACACGCCACCAACCACGGCGGAATTTGCGACGCGCATGCTGGCGATCATTGACCAAGGTTATCCCTACCTCACCGCCGAAGTTGACGGCCTTCCGGTCGGTTATGCCTACGCGAGCAGTTTTCGATCACGCACCGGTTATCGGTTTACGGTTGAAGATTCGGTTTATGTTGGCAGCAATATGCAGGGACATAGCATCGGCAAAACACTGCTACGCGCACTCATCAAAGAGTGCAGGGCGCGTGACGTTCGTGTCATGATTGCGGTGATTGGTGACAGCGACAATGCGGCTTCAATCAAATTACACGCTGCCTGTGGCTTCGTGACGATCGGCACGTTCCCAAAGATTGGTTTCAAATTTGACCGCTGGTTGGACAGTGACCAAATGTGCCTGACCTTGTAGCAGTGTCTAGTTGCAAAAGTCCTGCGACATTCAAAATGGTTTGCCTCCCGCATTGCGGCGTTGCAAATCCTCACCATAGCTGGGCTATGGTTGCGGTTTGCGTCTTGCACTGCGGGCACAAACCACTTTTCGGTGTTACGCAGACTTCTGCAACTAGACACTAGAAAGGTGGCCCGCCCGCGTTATCGCTTATAACTTTCCTGTGCCCACTGCGGCCCGCCGCAAACGATCGTTTACCGCATCCCACG
>JANPNU010000084.1:0-5179 GCA_031427615.1 Burkholderiales bacterium | reverse complement strand
GCCGTTATGTTGACACACAGAAAAAAAAACACCATCCCGAAAATAAGCTGGATTCCTTTCTGGATTCCAAACAAAACAACCCCAACAAACACCCTGGCAAGAACCCGCAAAATCAAAAAATAAGCAACATAAATCGTGGCGTTGATGCCGCGCCGATTATTGAAAAACTCACCGCCATGAAGGCACCGTCACAAAAACAAACCGCCTTGCAACATCTGGCCGAACAGTGGCGCACACGGTTGCTGGCAGACGCCAGCGCGACTGGCGCGTTCAAGAACGAATTCATGACGGGCGAAGATGTTTCAGCGATTGAAGAATTTGACACGCTCATAGCGGCCGCACGCGATGAATACCTCAAACAAAGACCACCCAAATATTTTCGTGTGCTTTACAAAGCATTGCTCAAGCGATTTACCGCTGCCGCCGAAGTCGATGCCGAGCCCGAGTCCACGCCATGACTTTTGAGCCCGCAAAAATAGGCCTGTTGTCGATTAGTGATCGCGCCTCAAAGGGGGTGTATCAGGATCAGGGGCTGCCAGAGCTGGAATCCTGGCTAAATGGCGCGCTCAAAAACCCGTTAACCATTGTTTCTCGCGTCATTCCGGATGAACAGCCTGAAATCGAAGCCGCCCTCAAACAGATGGTAGACATCGATGGTTGTGCGCTCGTTCTCACCACCGGTGGCACCGGCCCGGCACCCCGCGACGTGACCCCTGACGCCACCTTGGCCGTTGCGGATCGGGTAATGGACGGCTTTGGAGAACGCATGCGACAAATTTCGTTACGATTTGTGCCCACCGCCATTTTGTCGCGCCAAGTCGCAGTGATCCGCAAACGAACATTGATTGTTAATTTGCCTGGACAACCCAAAGCAATCAAAGAAACGCTTGAAGGCTTTCGAGACGTTAATGGCATGCCGGTTGAAAGTGGCATTTTTGCCGCGATTCCATACTGTGTTGATTTGATCGGTGGGCCGTACCTCGAGACCAACGACCCAGTCATCAAGGCGTTCCGGCCGAAGTCGGCCATCCGATCCACGATCGATCCCACCGCCTGACACCCATTTTCACCTTTTTAAATAATTCAAGTCATGCCAACATTGATTGAACACCTCGAGCTCAATACCGGACCGGATCCCAAAGGAACGGTCATCTGGATGCACGGCTTGGGCGCCGACTGTTGGGACTTTGTGCCCATTGTTAAAGAGTTGGATCTTGACCCGGGCCGCCCGCTACGATTCATTTTTCCGCAAGCTCCCATGCGACCCATCACCATTAACGGTGGCCAGGTCATGCCGGGTTGGTACGACATTGCCATGGCCGAAATCGAGCGCAAAGCAGACGAAGATGGCGTGCGCGCGTCGCAGCAATCCATCAATGACTTGATTGATCGGGAGGTTTCACGTGGCATTCCGGCCGAAAAAATAGTGCTCGCCGGTTTTTCGCAAGGTGGCGCGATCGCGCTGCAAACTGGCCTTAGGCAGGCAAAACCCCTTGCAGGCATTTTGGCGCTTTCGACCTATTTAACGCTGGCCGAATCATTGGGAGCGGAAAAAACCATTGCCAATGCGAATATTCCCCTCCTTATGGCACATGGCACGCAGGATCCGGTGGTTCCCCTTGCCCTGGCACGAGCGTCCAAGGCACAGATGGAATCGCATGGTTACAAAGTCGAATGGCGGGAGTATCCGATGCAACACGCCGTGTGCGGCCAAGAAATTGGCGACATCGCCACCTGGCTGAACAAACGATTCCAGTCGCCGATCATTCTAGCCGGCTGAGGATGGCATTTGCTGAGACTCATCAGGGCTAAATCGTCCCTGCGGAATGACTGTCGGCAATGGACAGACGTTGGGGTCAAAGAATTGGACAATTTCTTCGCGACGAGAAATGGTGTCGTTATAACCCATGTCGATCAGTGCACGACAGTAATGTTTGTCAAACAACATGTAGCTGGCCAGTGCCGCACCACCCTTGCGCATGGCCCCAATGGATCGCATCAAAAATCGAATGGTCACCGGCAGATTGCCAACATGTTGATGGGCAAGTTCTTCGAGTGGCAGATTCGGGCAGGCAACCATCACGTCGACGCGTTGTAGGCGAATACCGGAGTCCTTCAATTTTTGTTGATCCACCACACCTGCGGCTGAATTCATTCGTTGCAACAATTCCAGATCGGTTGCCAGCGAATCAAGAAATATTGACGCCATTGCATGGCCGGCGATTTGCGCCAACGACGGATAGGCATCACTACGCGAGCGAGAGGGAAAATTCTTAACCAGTTTTGCCGTGCCAATCACGAATACTCTCGACGCGCCAAGATGCAAAGCAGGGCTGACCGGGGCGGTTTGGCGAATTGAACCGTCACCAAAAAATTCGCGGTTTATTTTCATCGCCGGAAAGGCGAATGGAATCGCCGAGGACGCCATCAGATGATCCGGGCGCAATGCCGCAACACGAATGCCGACCCGTTGTGATCGTCTCCAGCCCTGAGTCGCCGGTGCCGCCTGAAAAAATGCGCAGCTTTGACCTGATGTATATCCAGACGCGGTAACAGCGACCGCACTCAACAAACCCTGATCCAAATGTCTCTGGATATGCGCCGCACTGGTTACCTCGGTTAACAAGCCATGCAGCGGCGTGTTGTCAAACAATGAAACGCGTTTATTTTTTGACAGCGCACCAAACAAAAATGCCAGCAACCATCGGGCACTGCAGGCAACAACTCCAATAAAATCGGTCCGATAAATATTGTCCGGCGATATTTCGCCCCATAAATTCTCAAGTTTTTTTACGCCATCGGCAAAATTATCGGCGTTGGTTGCGAGAATGGCCGCATTAATGGCACCCGCTGAGGTACCAACAATAATGGGGAACGGATTATTTGCCGGGAAATCGAGCGCCTCTGAAACGGCCTTGAGCACACCAACCTGATAGGCGGCGCGAGCGCCCCCACCCTGTAAAATTAACGCCACCCCATGTGTATCCGCATTGCGGCTGACTTGCTCCTCGCCGCGCTGATCAACAGGACTACCTGCAGAATCCACCGTTGCCCCTTGATTTGGATGGACAGCTAATCTTCATATGGCCGGATCAGGCGCGATGCAGCCCTTCGCCAATCGGCACCACATTGTCACCTTCAGGTGACTTGGTGCGCCGAAGTAAATTAAATACCTGCATTGGTCCCTTGCCCTTGACTTGAATCTGGTGCGCCTCGTCAAAACTGAAGCGCTTGTGTAATCGGCGATAGGTGACGCTATCAACCTGAATATATCCAGCCTGGGCTTCGGTACACATCCGGCTGGCGATGTTAACGGTATCTCCCCACAAATCGTAACTGAATTTCCGACGGCCGATTACACCGGCAACCACCGGTCCGGTTGCAATGCCAACACGAAATTGCAGGCGCTCGCCGTTAGGCGCAATGTAAGCGGAAACATAGGCTTGCATTTCCAGTGCCATTTCTGCGACTGCATCAACATACTGATGACTGTTGGTCTCCAGTCCACCGGCGGCCATATAGGCGTCACCAATGGTCTTGATCTTTTCAATTCCACGGCGTTCCGCGGCCTGATCAAACTCGGAAAAAATCTCGTTTAACAATAGCACCATCTCATTTGGCGACATCTCTTCGGACAAATGAGTGAAATTAACAATATCAGCAAACATCACTGCCACGTCGGCGTGCCCGTCGGCAATATTGCTTTCCTGGCGTTTTAAACGTTCGGCAATGGCGGTTGGCAAAATATTGAGCAACAGCCGGTCCGACAAATCTTTTTCGGTGTTCACCGCCTGATTTTTGATTTCCAGCGCGCTGCTCAGTTTGCTTTTTTCACGAGAAAAATACCAAAGCAATATATACACCATTGCGGAAATGGACACAAAATTCAACACGAAAAAGACCGCGACGGTTTTCATATCGAATTGCTTTGCGTCCCATTGCAAAACGTAATCAAACATGCCAGAAAGTGCGGTCATAAATACGTAGGCCACAAACCATGGCACCGATTCCCGGGTGCCCAGTATGACAATCGCGCCAACCGGTGCCAGCAAGGCCCAAAGAGACACGCCGCTGGCATTGACAAAATTGCCAATCGACCATTGCAAAGCAAACGGTGTAAACAGGAATAACGACAACTGCATCATGCAAAACGGACCGACCCGCTTGGTGCGCAGGTAAAAAATAATGGTGCAAGTCGAAATGCCCTGGAATATCAAGGGAATTGACGTTGAGAAAAACTTGCCGAAACTCCAATAAATAGCCAGCCACAGGACGGAAGCGAACATCATCAGCCCGGTGGAGAACAGCAACATGTCGCCCGAGAGTTTTTGCTCGGGCGTAAGCACAATTGGTTCATTGCTCATGTTTTGTCGGCATCGCGCCGTTTTTCAACATCTGCCAAAGTGCCCCCTGAGGTTCTCTCGTGTTCATTATTATCGGCATGAAAGTGTCGAACTTCACTATTCAATTGTGGCAAAAACGACCGCCCATAGCAATATACAGATTGCAATGGATATTAACGCAAAGGTCGACACCAGCACCTGCCAATTATTACACAGCAAACCCGAGCCAAACCCCAGTTTCACCCAGAATCAGCTAAACTTTGCAGCATATTATTACCGGAGATTTCCTCCATGTCGATGTCTGACCGTGACGGCCTAATCTGGGCTGATGGCAAGTTGATTCCGTGGCGAGATGCAACCACACATGTGTTAACCCATTCCCTGCACTATGGTTTGGCCGTATTCGAAGGCGTACGTGCCTACAAAACCGAATCACCCGTCTTAGGCACGGCAATTTTCCGGCTGCAAGAGCACACCAAGCGCTTGTTTAATTCCGCCAAAATTTACCAAATGCCCATGCCATACAGCATGGACGAGATCATGGAAGCACAACGGCTAGTCGTTCGTGAAAACAAGCTGGAAAGCTGTTATTTGCGCCCACTTGCCTATTACGGCTCTGAGAAAATGGGTGTCTCACCGAAAGGCTCGACTGTTCATATTGCCATTGCCGCCTGGCCATGGGGTGCCTATCTGGGTGAGGACGGTTTGAAAAAGGGGATTCGTGTCAAGACCTCATCTTACGCCCGCCATCACGTCAACGTCACCATGCCGCGTGCAAAAGTGTCTTCAACCTACGCCAATTCGATTCTGGCCAACAATGAAGCGGTTGATCATGG
>JANPNU010000083.1:0-6451 GCA_031427615.1 Burkholderiales bacterium | reverse complement strand
GGCGTGTCGTCCAGCGCACTTAATGTGGATGAACACCACGTCGTGAAAACACTTATTTTTGAAGACGACCAGCGCCACCCGCTATGTGTGTTGATGCATGGCGACAAAAAGGTCTCCAGCAAAGAGTTGGCCCGGCAAATTGGTGCAAAACGGGTGGCCCCGTGCAAACCGGAGGATGCTTTTCGCCACTCCGGTTATATCGTCGGCGGTTGCTCCCCGTTCGGCTTGCGCAAACCCATGCCGGTTTATTTACAAGAATCGATTCTCGAGTTGGAAAAGATTTTTTTGACATGGTGGCAAACGCGGCTTCTTGGTCTGTATGCCGCCACAAGAAATTGTGCGGGTCGTCAAACCGACATTGGTAGATGCCTGTCTGATGGAGATTTAAACCACGCCAAGACAACGGGTTTGTTTGCGTCTGACCCGTGCCCTGACAATTTATTGTTGAACGGGTGGTTGGTGTTTTGCCGGCACGGTTGGGTCGTGGCGCGAACGTGCAATGGTCACACCCACCCGCTTAACACCACGCATATGGCCGATTTTTGCAACGCTGATTTTCACCCACATGGCATTAAAGTCATGAAACAAAACGTGGGTAATATGTTCGGCCAGCGCCTCCAATAATTTGAACTTGGCGTCTGCAAGATCCGCTTTGACGCGCTCCACTACTTTGCCGTAATCAACCGTATCACGAATCAAATCACTCTCACCCGCGCGGTGGGTGTCCAGACCAATATCGATGTCGAACTCCAGCATTTGCGGGCGCTGCTGCTCCCACTCATAAACGCCGATCCATGCCTCGGCACGAAATTCGTGAATAAAAATAATATCCATTGTTGAAATCCGATCACACGCGGGGTGGCACGACTGTCAAAAAATTCGCTCCGCTGCGGCGCGACAAACAGCGGCGATCCATTGCCGCAAATAATTTTGATTCACGTCGAGAAAAAGTATCGGTATTGTAAACTACCGTCTCATGACACCACTAATGACCCCGCTACTGACACCCCTCGTCGCCATCGTAATCGCCTACCTCATCGGCTCGCTTTCCTTCGCTGTCATCATCAGCAAATTGATGGGTTTGCCCGACCCGCATACATATGGCTCCGGCAACCCGGGGGCCACCAATGTATTACGCACCGGCAAAAAACTCGCCGCCGTTTTGACGCTCATTGGCGACGGTGGCAAAGGTTGGTTTGCACTTTGGCTGGCACAACAATTTGCGGCTGAATACGGACTCACGCCCACCATACTTGCCGGCGTGGCATTGGCAGTGTTTATCGGCCATTTGTATCCGATTTTTTTCCGCTTTCAAGGCGGCAAGGGTGTCGCCACCGCAGCAGGTATTTTGTTTGCGATCCATTGGTGGTTGGGCGCGGCCACCCTCTCGACCTGGATTATCATTGCCGTTTTTTTTCGATATTCATCGTTTGCCGCACTTGCTGCTGCCGTGTTCGCGCCGTTTTACACATTCCTGATGTTTGGCCTCACGCCGTATTTGCCTGCTGTGGTTGTGATCTGCGGCTGGCTGATCTGGCGGCATCGTGAAAACATCAGCAAACTCATTGACGGCACCGAATCAAAGCTCTTCACAAAAAAGACCGAGGCAAAAACCGAATGACAAAGTCGTTTATTGACGCGCGGTTTCCGGCATTTTTTGCTGCAACGGCAAGCCCAACAACGAGTTTCACTACTAACTCGTTTTCCGTGGCCGCGGTGGCACCAACCACCACGCGCACACCGCCAACAAAAAAACACTGATATAGGCGATGGCAAATACCCAGACCGGCAAATCCCAGTAAAGCAGGCTGTGCAACCAGCGTGAAATGAATCCACGCGGTTGTGGTGTATCGCGTAACCAATCCTCCAAATGCGTGAGCGGGCAGGTGATGCCCAGCAAAACCTCAATACTGACGAAACCAAGCGCCAGTAAATGAATCGCGCGAAACAAGCGGTTTTGAACCCACTGCCATCGGCAATACCCGCCCAACCCAATCACCACCAGTCCGCCGACGTTGAACAGCACGACTGCCACGTGAATCACCAGGATTAAATCGGCAAAAAATGGTGTCATGATCGTTATGGTGTGTTTGAAGATTGCTGGCAAAGGATGGCGGCGGAAGAAAATTCACATTGCTGCTGATCATCCAAGCTTGGATTTGTCATTGTCACCGAATTATCAGCGAAAATTCCTTGCGAAACGCCGTGAAGCGTCCTAGACTTTCATCCTTGCTGTCGCCTTGAATTGCCGAGCGCGATCCCAGTCATTTAATTTAGGGTTTTCCATGAAGAATCGTACACCCATTACGTTGGCCGCTCTGGCCGGTTTTTTGGTTAGCGTTTTTGCGTTGATGGCGCAAGCACAACCAAAAACCGAACAAATCACGGCTGAAGCAACCAACATAAATGCCAGCAGTATTTCCGTCGAAACATTTCTGCGTCGCCCGGAATTCGACCAAATGCTGCTTTCACCCAATGGTGAATTTTTAGCGGCCGTATCTCCATTTAAGGGACGTGGAAACTTGGTGGTGATCGATCTGGCTATGCGTTCGCGCCGCCTGTTAACCAGTTTTGAAACCACGGATGTGGCCAATTTTTACTGGGTGAACAACAATCGAATTTGTTTGCGTGTTGCTGACGGACAAGACGTGACCGGGCGCGTCACCTACCGCGGCACTTTTTGCGTCAACATTGATGGCACCGAATTTGCCGACTTTACGCGGATCGATAAACGCAGCAGCGCCGACTCAGGCCGCGTCATTTTATTCGCGCCAGTTCGCGCAGTGGGTGGCGACTCCCCGGAATATATCGTTTCCATGCCGGCGCGTACCCGCGGATCAAACGACCTGTTTCGTTTTAACACCATTACCGGTCGTTACACGCTGTTAAGCTTTGACACACCGGGTGATGTTGACCGTTGGGTATTGGATCGCAATCGTGTTGCACGCATTGCCGTGACCAGCGAGCCGCGCAAAGGCAACGAAACGTTTACCCGGGAAGCTGTTTGGCATCGTGATAGCGCCGATGGCAAATGGGAAAAACTGTTTGAAAATCGCTCCACTTGGGGCGTCACAAACGGCGATGCCATGTTCCCGATTGCGTTTGATTTTGATAACACAACGTTATACGTTTCATCGAGCATCGGCCGCGATAAACGTGCCATTTACAAATACGACACAAAAACCAAAAAATTGGGTGAGCTGGTATTTGAGCACCCATTGATTGATCTCGCCGACGGTCTGTTATTCAGTGATGAAAAGAAGAAACTGGTTGGCATTCGTTATAGCGCGGAAATGCCAACCACGAAATGGCTGGATACAGATCTTGACAACTTGCAAAAACAACTCGACGCCACCCTGCCAAACAACGTCAATCAAATCGGCGTTGTAGCGGAAAAGTCAAAACGTCTGCTGTTATTGTCTGCGTCGCCGACCAATTCCGGTCAGTATTATTTATTCAATAACGAATCTAAATCAATCGAACCGATGGTTAAACGTCGTGATTGGCTGCCAGCATCGTCAATGTCTGAGCGGCGTTTTATCAAATATAAAGCGCGTGACGGCATGGAAATTCCTGCGTGGGTAACCGTTCCAAAAAATTCCACCGGGAAAAATCTGCCATTGGTGGTGCACGTCCACGGCGGACCACAGGTGCGAGCCTATTTTGGTATTCAATGGCAGGGGCGCCGTTCGGAGTCCCAGTTCTTGGCCTCGCGCGGATATGTGGTGCTGGAACCTGAGCCACGCGGCTCAACTGGTTTTGGCCGTAAACATTACGAATCGTCTTACAAACAGTGGGGTCTGACGATGCAAGACGACATCACCGATGGTGCCCTGCATCTGGTCAAAGAGGGTATGGTTGACCAAAATCGCATGTGTCTGCACGGTGGTTCCTACGGTGGTTACGCCACCCTGCAAGGGCTGGCGAAAAATCCGGAAATATGGGCCTGTGGCAGCGCAACGGTGGCGGTGACCGATTTGTTCTTGTTACAAAGTGTTCAACATTCCGACATTGCCGAAAGCGGCACCAATTCACTCGATACTGAATTCACCGTCGCGGTGGGTGATAGCGTTCGCGACAAAGAGCAATTCACCAAGACTTCACCGGCCCGCAATACCGACAAGATTGTTGATCCGATTCTATTGTCGATGGGCTCTGACGATCGCCGGGTGCCAATCATTCATGCGCAGGATTTTGTAAAAAGCATGGCGGCAGCAGGCAAAAGGAATCTGGTCGAACTTATTGTTTATAACGGCGAGGGGCACGGCTTTAACAAAGACGAAAATGTGCTCGATCACTTTACGCGGCTTGAGAAATTCTTTGCGCAACACATCGGCGACGACGCCCAGAAGACGCGCGCCAACGCGAAGTAGATCTGCGGATTAAAGCTTGCTTGCAAAGGCGTTTGCCATTTTTGGTAAACGCCTTTTTTCTTGCCATTTATCCGACCTCCACATGACTTTTCATGTCCGCCGTAAATTTCCCAACTTAAAAGCGACAAACCAATAATCCTAGAAACGGCAGTTGGACGGTTGCGAGTGTGCGTTTTTGCGGCTTTCTGGCTAGGCCTCATTTGGCAACAGCGACGCGGCAACCTCCACGTTGCAAGGAGGAGCAACACCGCCTGGGAGTCGCAAAAACGTACCATCGCAGGCGTCGCACTCTCACCCAAAAGGTGAACGTCTTGAATCCACCAAACACCAATGAATGCGCGGTGTTCCAGACAGTTTCTAGCGGTCAACTGCGGTTTCTAGGATAATGCACGCCATTTTATTTTCGGCTGGACTACTTGCCTCCTGCTTGCTGTTATCTATCATTGCTTTTGCCAATTTGACCGACAAAACCAACAGCGAGACAACGGTTACCATGACGCAAAATACTGCTGCGGAATTTTTAGTCACGGTGACTTTGGGCAATCAGCGTTTTCGATTTGCGACAGTGATTCCGGAATTCGAATCGCCGACAGCGGGTTTGGCTCGCCAACGCGCGCTGACTGGCTGGAAGGGGGATTACCTGTTTGTCCGCCATCAATGTGGACAACTTGCCGAGTGGCGTTGTATTGTTGATCAGGTTTTTACCCGCGTCGGCGATACCCTGATTCATTTAGGTGCGGTCGAAAGCGCGACCTGCCAGGAAATGGGATGCCGTTACCAGCAGGAACCCACCGAAGCGACCCGCAAATCATCGCGCAGCGCCGTAGGAATCCCCGTCCTTTAGGGCGGGGAGGATGTCAACTTTACCAAATCAATCCTGTTACCGGGGCAACCGATACACCGCCCCTGCCAATTGTAAAAAAACGCCAGGGGCAGGCGTTTGTCGCCGACCTCGACGAAACCTGGAAACTAAATCAGGCCGCTTACAAACAAAGTCTGGCGTGCTTGCAGCAGGTTGCCGATGCCGGATTTGGCCAGCCCTGCGCACAAAATCAAACCGCGTGGAGTGCGCTGGTCATTTCCGCCAAACTTACCCATTACACCGGCCGGGTTGCCGAGCGGGATACACTATTTGCCGACCAGGCGGTTTCATACTGCAGCAAATCTGCCGATGCCAAATGCAAATGGCGGGTGGCGGGTGTGCGGGATTTTTTCCAGCGTTTTCCTGCCGGTGCCATGCCGATTTTTACTCCGTCGCGTGTAACCAAAACGGATCCGTTGGCCGAAGAAAAAAATCCGAAATTGCCAGAAGCATTTTCGTTCGGCCAGCCGATCAAGTTAAAAATGTAGGCGGTGGCTGACTGCGAATCGCGCAGGCGAATATTGTTTTCCCTTTCTACTATTCCGCTGTTGACGGCTGACGCAGCAGCGTCTTTTCAATAAACTTGATCTGCGCATAAAACAAATAATCCTGGTTTGGCTTTTTGGCAAAACCATGCCCTTCGTCATTTGCCAGTAAAAACCACACCGGTGTTTGTTGTTTTTTTAATTGCGCAACAATTTGATATGACTCGGCGACCGGCACCCGCGGGTCATTGCGGCCATGCACGATGAGCATCGGCTTGGACATGTTGGTGGCGTTGTTGAGGGGTGAAATTTTTTCCAGAAACGCGCGCATCACCGGCAAGCGTTCATCTCCATATTCGACCCGTCGCAGGTCACGGCGATAACTTTCGGTGTTGGTCAATAACGTTACAAAATTCGAAATGCCAACCGTCGACATTCCGCCAGCAATTTTGTCCGGGTAATGTGTGGCAACAGCGAGTGTCATATAGCCGCCATAGCTGCCGCCCATCACCACCACTTTGTTTGCATCCAGATTCGATTGGCTGGCAACCCAATCAAACAGGGCACCAATATCCGTGACGCTGTCCTCGCGTTTAATGCCGTTGTCAGCGGCCAAAAATGTTTTGCCGAATCCGGAGGAGCCGCGCACGTTGGGGTAGATGATCGCTATGCCCAGCGCGTTGACCAGATAGTTATTGCGGGCGATAAATCCGGGGCGTGCTTGTCCTTCC
>JANPNU010000082.1:0-5343 GCA_031427615.1 Burkholderiales bacterium | reverse complement strand
TCACCCGTTGGGTCGGACTGACCACTTTCCATGAGGTGGCGAGCCACGCGGTGGGCATCATATTTTTACCCGGTTGCAATAGTCGTTCATAAACCAGCGCATTAATCGACTTGGTAAAACTCTCATCCAGCCCGTGCGGGTCTTGGGTGGTGGCATCACCTTTGGACGCCCAACGAAACGGCTTGGCATCGGTCGAAACGGACAAGCCAACTGTGGCAAAAATCAGACACAAAACAGATAGGGTGCGAGCAAACATGAAGCCTCCGAAGTGGGTGCGCGGGTGCGTTGGTTTGGTGCTGTTGGCTGGCACCAGTCTATTCAATGTGACGATGTTGCGCCAGTTGTGCACGGGGCCGGATCTGTTGCGGCAATTCGATTCGCCTACATTTACAATCCATAACCCAATGGAAATATTAGCTGATTCGCGATGTCGTTGGTACTGGTTGGTATTAAATTGGTATTATTGTTTGCCAAATCTGTTTGGCTCGAATGCCGCCTGAAATATTTATGTCGGCCAGCCAATCACCCAACCCGCGACCTGCTTTACCAGACGAATGTCGCTCAACTTTGCATCGCTGTGCGAGGCGTGAATAAATCGATGGCAGCCTTTAAATCCTTTAAATTTGACCCGCGCGATAGTTCACCCTTGTATGCGCAGCTTGCCCGCAAGCTGGCACACGCCATTCGTGATGGGCAGTATCTGGTGGACGAGGCCCTGCCGTCGGAGCGGCTTTTGTCTGAATCGCTTGGCGTGTCAAGAGTCACCGCCCGCAAGGCGATTGATCAATTGGTTGAGCAAGGCTTGGTGGTGCGCAAACAGGGATCCGGCAACTACATCGCGCCTCGTTTCGAGCAGCCGCTGACCAGACTGTCGAGCTTTTCCGAAGAGTTGTCGCGGCGCGGTTACACCCCCACCTCGGCGTGGATTAAACGTGCCATCACACCGGCAACAACCGATGAGCAACTGAGTCTTGGCCTGTCGGTCACGGCCAAGGTGGCGCGTCTGGAACGATTACGGCTGGCGGATGAGGTGGTGATGGCCTATGAGGTCAGTGTATTGCCGGCCAGCGTGATTTCCAATCCAACTGCAATCGAAAATTCGCTTTATAAATATCTTGAGTCGATTCGCAAGGTGCCGGTTCGGGCGACCCAGCAAATTCGCGCCCTCAATGCGCACGGCAAAATTGCCGAAAGACTGGGGATTCCAGAAGGGCAGGCGCTGCTGTTCATTACCCGGCTGGGTTATCTGGCATCGGGACAAGCGGTCGAACTCACACATTCGTATTGTCGCAACGACTATTACGACTTTATTACTGAGATGAAGCGTGAGTAGTGTGAGTGGTGTGAAAAGTGTGAGTGGTCCAAGTAGTGACCAGCCTGTGCGTCTCTCCGGCAACATTTTGACCCCCCGGGGTTTTGTCGCCGGGTCGGTCGAGATTGTCAACGGTCATGTTCTTTCGATCGGTGGTGATGCGATCAATTCCGCTTCGGTGCGGGATGCGAACACGCCGATAATTCTGCCTGGTTTTATTGATTCACATGTGCATGGTGGTGCCGGCCGCGACATGATGGAGGGTGGGGATGCGGCAAATAAAATTGCCGCCATTCACGCCAGTCACGGTACCACTTCAATGTTGGCGACCACCATGACCGCGCCTGTGGCCGATTTGGATCGTGCCTTTGCGGCCTTGACTGAAATCTGTTGCCATCGACAAGCTGACGGTGCACGGGTATTGGGTGTGCATCTTGAGGGGCCGTTTATTAATCAGAGCATGCTCGGGGCGCAACCTGATTTTGCGCGGCCACTCGCGCTCGATGAGTTGGCCAAGCTACACGCGCTCGCACCGATTCGGCTGATTACGCTTGCCCCGGAAGTGCCGGGCAATATGGCCTTGATTGCCGCGCTGGTCGCGGCCGGATTTACGGTGCAGCTTGGCCACACTGCCGGTACCTATGAAGACGGCATCGAGGCAATGGCGCTGGGGGCGAAAGGGTTTACGCATTTATTCAACGCGATGTCGGGAATGCATCACCGCAAACCGGGTATGGCCGGTGCCGCACTGGCAGCAGCTGACTATGCGGAAATCATTCCCGATTTGTTGCACGTGCACGCCGGCGCCATTCGTGTGGCGCTTCGGGCGATTCCAAAATTATTTTGTGTCACGGATTCAACCGCGGCGTCGGGTATGCCGGATGGTGAGTATCGACTCGGCAGACATACGGTACAAAAGTGTATGGGTGGCGTGCGGCTAGCCGATGGCACGCTCGCCGGTTCGAGTTTGACGATGGATCAGGCATTGCGAAATTTGGTCAATGTGATTGGACTGGATTTAGACGAGGCGTCGCAGCGGGTTTCAACGTTTGCGGCGGACTATTTGGGCTTGACGGACCGTGGTCGGATCGAGGCCGGCGCGTGGGCGGACTTGGTGGTCTTGGATCGTGATCTGCAAATCCAAGATGTGTTTGTTGAGGGACACAAAATTGGTTAATGCGTCCGCCTTGCCGCCGTCGTTGATGCTTCAGGAGGCGCACGAGGCGCCGACAGCGGTCGCCCGTCAGCTCGCGACGGATGAATTGTTGTATCAGGACTTCGCCGGGACACTTCGTGATTTATCACCGACGGCAGTATTAACCATTGCCCGTGGCAGCTCGGATCACGCCGCTCACTTTATGGCGTATTTGATCATGGCGCGGTTGGGAAAATTGGTCACGTCATTGCCGATGTCGCTGATCACCTTGTACCAGTCAAAAATTCAATGTGCGGGCTTGGTATCAATGGCGTTTTCGCAATCGGGGCAAAGTCCCGACTTGGTCGCGCCAATGCGTTATTTCACGGAGGGTGGGGCCACCACCGCCGCGTTTGTGAATGACCCGACATCACCGTTGGCCGCCGCTGCCCGGTGGGTATTTCCATTGCATGCCGGTACGGAAAAAAGTGTTGCGGCAACCAAGAGTTTTATCAGCCAGTTGGTGGCGGGCGCACGTGTCGCCGCCGAGTGGCAACAGGACCGCGCTTTGTGTACGGCGCTACAAAATCTGCCGGTGGCGTTGGCCAAGGCGGCCGCCGCAGATTGGACTGCCGGAATTGAGGCGTTCAAAACGGTTGACCGCTTGTTTGTAATCGGCCGCGGTACCGGCCTGGCGGTGGCGATGGAGGCGGCACTAAAATTCAAGGAGACCTGTGCCATTCAGGCCGAGGCATTTTCCGGGGCTGAAATTAAACACGGGCCGATGGCGTTGATTGATGCGGGTTACCCATTGTTGATTTTTGCGCCGCGTGGTCCGGCGCGAATGGGGCTGATTGCACTGGCCGATGAAATGCGGGCGCGGGGGGCGAATGTGTTATTGGCTGCTTCAGACGACGTTCCAAGCGCCAATTTGCCGATCCTCTCCACGGATGCCATGGATCTGGATCCGATATCAATGATTCAGAGTTTTTATCCCATGGTCGAAGCATTGTCGCGCGCACGCGGTTTTGACCCAGACCAGCCAAAATTTTTGGCCAAGGTGACCCGCACGCAATAACCGGTTGGCCCACTTCACGTTTTTGCCCCGGCATGACCGGCCTAGCCTCAATATTTCATGGGTCGCCCGCGGTTCTCTAGCCTTCCTTGCCGAAATTTGCGGGTGGCGGGACGGGACCATCATCCCCCCGTAAATTGCCGAGCGGCGTCTGCCGATAGGTAATCTCCGTTGGTCGCCAACATGGGGTGAGGTTGGTTGCCGCCTGCGCAATCATTGGAGAAATAGTCCCTCAATGAGGCCACGTCTGGGTGACTAACTGGTATGCTACTGGTATTCTAACGAGGTCTATTTTGGTGATGGTGGTGCACTCCAGTTACACCGCTGTTCGATTCGTAATCGACGGCTGATTCCATTTCCAAGTCAAAAGTGCATTCATGACGAGCGTGATCAACAATTTGTCATTCCGACAGAGCACAGTTTTTTCGTGCTTTGATCCATCTCACCCGCCTCATCCTTGGTAACGTTCGTTTATCCGTCAATCAATCAGATATAAGATTCCTCACCTTATTTCCCAAACAAGGCCGTTCGGAATGACGAGTTTGGATTACTAGCAGTTGAGCAATTAATGATTTACACATGGAATTACTCTGTCATCTGATCTAAAAGCAAACGGTATACTGGGAGCGGTTTTCCGGCCATTTTTGTCGCAAACGCCGCACCTATAAACATAATTGGTTGGTGGTTTTCATTTTCAACATTTGGAATATGACTCTTAAAACCGAAACGCCGAATATTGACCACGGCACACTCGACCAATATCCGGTTGAGACGCTGGTAAACGTTTTTATTGACGACCAATTTCATGCGGTTGAAGCGGTGCGCGCCGCCAATGCCTCAATTGCCGCGGCGGTGGCGGCGGCGATGCCGCGAATTGGTGCCGGTGGCCGTTTGATTTATGTTGGTGCCGGCACCTCCGGTCGTCTTGGTTTATTGGACAGTGTTGAGCTGTACCCCACTTTTTCCTGGCCGACCGATCGTGCGGTTGCTTTGCTGGCGGGTGGCCGGGATGCGATTTTTAAGGCGGTCGAGGGTGCCGAAGATAATCGCAATCAGGGCGCGAGCGATATCACGCTGGCCGAGGTTGGCAAAAACGATGTGGTGATTGTGTTGGCCGCTTCGGGCACCACTCCTTATGCTTTGGGGGCGATGGAAGCCGCGCGAGCGGTTGGCGCGTTGACAATTGGCATCGCCAACAATCCCGGCACGCCGGTTGTTCTGGAGGCGGAGTGTGGCATCACCCTCGATACCGGCGCCGAAATGATTTCAGGCAGCACCCGGCTCAAAGCGGGCACGGCGCAGAAAATCGCGCTCAACACCATCTCCAGTGCCATCATGGTCAGGCTTCACAAGGTCTATGGAAATCTGATGGTGGATTTAAAGCCGACCAATGCCAAGCTGAAGGCGCGTTCCATTCGTTTGACGATGCTTGCCACCGGCTGTGATGCAGAACGTGCAAGCGAAACGCTCAACGCCTGCGGGTATCATGTCAAGGTTGCCATTGTGATGATCAAAAAGAACATGTCGGAAAAAGAAGCAATAGCCGAGTTGGATGCGGCTCATGGCAGTGTACGTGCGGCTCTGGATGCGGCGCGTGCCGTATGACATCATGACTGACAACAACACCGCTCCCCCCACCAAAAATCCGTGGTCGTGGATTCCCACATTGTATTTTGGTCAGGGGATTCCCTATGTGGTGGTGATGATGCTGTCGGTCATCATGTACAAAAACCTGAATGTCTCCAATACCGATATCGCACTGTATACCAGTTGGCTGTATTTGCCATGGGTCATCAAGCCGTTATGGCCGTCCTATCAATG
>JANPNU010000081.1:0-3517 GCA_031427615.1 Burkholderiales bacterium | reverse complement strand
GCAAAAAAAGTCTATGCCCCGTGGGCCGATAAAAAACCAAGCCACTTTGATCGCAACGTGGTGGTGGTGATTGGTGCCGGCTCGGCGGGGCTCGTCACCAGCTACATCGCGGCGGCGGTCAAAGCCAAAGTCACACTGGTCGAGAAACACAAAATGGGTGGAGATTGTTTAAACACCGGTTGTGTGCCGTCCAAAGCGCTGATTCGCGCCGCCAAATTGCTCAACCATATCAGCCGTGCCAAAGAGTTTGGTTTTCACTCGGCCCGTGCCGAGTGGGATTTTGCCGGCGTGATGGAGCGGGTGTCACGTGTGGTTGATGCCATCGAGCCGCACGACTCGGTGGCGCGTTACACCGCGCTGGGGGTCGATTGTGTCAAAGGCACCGGCAAAATTGTTTCGCCATGGGAAGTGGAAATCACCCGCGAAGACGGCAGTACGCAGCGTCTCACCACCAACAATATTGTGATCGCCACCGGCGCCCGGCCGTTTGTGCCTCCGATTCCCGGTCTGGCAGAAGTGAACCCGCTCACCTCCGACAACATCTGGCAAATTCGCACCCTGCCAAAACGCCTGGTGGTACTGGGCGGCGGGCCGATTGGTTGTGAACTGACACAATGTTTTGCCCGCTTTGGCAGCCAGGTTACCCAAGTTGAAATAATGCCGCGCATAATGTTGCGCGAAGATGAAGAGGTCTCGGCCATCGTCAAACAAAAATTTGAACGCGAAGGTGTGATGGTGTTGGACAATCACAAGGCCACCGCCGTCGTGATTGAGAACGGTGAAAAGTATTTGGTGCTAGAGCACGATGGGCCCACCGGCAAAGAAACCAAACGCATCGCTTTTGATGAAATTTTATGTGCGGTCGGCCGCATCGCCAACACCACTGGCTTTGGACTTGAGGCACTCAACATTCCCGCCACGCGGGTGGTGGAAACCAACGACTATCTGGAAACGATCTACCCGAATATTTTTGCCTGTGGCGACGTGGCCGGCCCGTACCAATTCACCCACACCGCTTCTCATATGGCGTGGTACACGGCGGTGAATGCACTGTTCGGCAAATTCAAAAAATTCAAAGTCGATTATTCGGTGGTGCCATGGGCAACCTTTACCGACCCGGAAGTTGCGCGAGTGGGGTTGAACGAACAGGAAGCCAAGGAGCAAGGCATCGCCCATGATGTGCATGTGTACGGCATCGATGATCTGGATCGTGCCATTGCCGATGGTGAAGCGCATGGGTTTGTCAAAGTCATCACGCCAAAAGGCTCGGACAAAATTCTAGGTGCGACCATTGTTGGTGAACACGCCGCTGATTTGTTGATCGAATTTGTCGCAGCGATGAAGCACGGCTTTGGGCTGGAAGGCATCTTGGCGACGATTCACACCTACCCGACGCTGGGCGAGGCGAATAAATTTGCCGCCGGTGTGTACAAACGCTCCACCGCCACCGTTGGCAAGATCGCGGTTGGCAAGGCGCTGAACGATTGGACACGCGGCGACGGCAGTTTCGGCACCTTGGTTTCAAGCGTGGTGGCCTTGGTCGTGACGCCCGACAACACACCGGCATATCCGAAACAACCGCGGTCACATTGAATTGGCATGAAGATGAACAAACGAATATTTTTATTGGCATTGGTGTTTTGGTTGTCGTTAGCTGCAACCGGGGCTTCGGCAAAAAATCCAGACACCGGTTTTGACCACAGCCACGCGGCATTCACCACCTTGCTCAAAAAACATGTGGTGTTGATTGAGGGCGACAAGATTTCGCAGGTGCGTTATGCCGCTTTGCAACAGGACCGGGCTGCGCTCAAAAGTTACCTCGCCGGCTTGTCCGCAGTCCGCGCGACGGATTTTAATGCCTGGTCCAAACCACAACGCATGGCATTTTTGATCAATGCCTACAACGGCTTTACGCTCGAATTGATGTTGCAAAACTATCCGGTGAAATCTATCAAGGATATCGGCAGTTTTTTTGACAACCGCTGGAAACGCCCATTTATCAAATTGCTCGGTCAGGATTTTTCACTCGATGGCATTGAACACGAGACACTACGTAAACCCGGCGCCTACAATGAACCGAGAGTGCACTACGCGGTGAATTGCGCTTCGATTGGCTGCCCCGCCCTGCGTAAGGAAGCGTTTGTGGCGGATCGGCTGGACGTCCAGCTGGAAGAACAGGCGGTGCGGTTTTTATCCGACCGCAGCCGCAACCACTACGCCAACGGAAAACTGGAAGTGTCGATGATTTTTAACTGGTTCGCCGAAGACTGGGAGAAAGGGTTGACCGGTTTTGATGACAAAACATTGCCGATCAAATCACGCGCCGAATATTTCGGGCGTTATGCAAAATTACTCTCGGACAATCCAGCGGACCAACAAAAAATCCGCGACGGCAAAGTCACAATCAGCCATCTGGACTATGACTGGGCTATCAACGACAAAAAGTAGGCCCGGCACCGGACGCGCGTTTTCATGGCATTTTTGCCGGTGATGCGCGCCCCCTCTGGCGTTTCATTGATGGGAACTTGTCTAAAAACCCACAAAGTTCGTCATTCCGGCCCTTCGACGGGCTCAGGATGAACCGGGCACTTGCCCGGGCCGGAATCCAGTCCTTTTGTATTTTCAATAACTTGTCCACCTTTGGATCCCGGCCGGAGCCTGCCCTGAGCGAAGCCGTAGGGCCGGGATGACGGGGTTTTTAGAAGTCCCCAATTCGCACACTCGCCTATTGATGCGCACTTTCAGCATTTTTTGGCTGGAAACGCGCGCTCCGTCGTGAGTTTTATTAGTGGCTATCACTCGCCTGCCTGTCTAAAATGACACCATGTCCAAACCGCTTCCATTGTCCCTGTCGATTGTCATTCCCGCTGTTAACGAAGCCGCCAACATTGTTGCCATACTCACACCCTTGCAGCCGATGCGCGTCCGTGGGGTTGAGATTGTAGTTGTGGATGGCGGCAGCGCGGACAACACCATCGCGTTGGCAACACCCCTGTGTGACCGGGTATTAACCACAGCCAAAGGGCGGGCCTTGCAAATGAATGCCGGCGCATCCGACGCCAAGGGTGAGGTGTTGTTATTCCTGCATGCCGATTCAATATTGCCATCAAACGCGGACACGACCATTCAAAACGCCATCACCAACAACAAACAATGGGGGCGATTTGATATTCACATCGAAGGCACCCACCCGATGTTTGGTGTGATCGCCTGGTTTATGAATCACCGCTCGCGTCTGACCGGTATCAACACCGGTGATCAGGGCATGTTTATGACACGCGAAATATTTTTGCAGGCGGGTGGCTTTCCAGCCCAACCATTGATGGAAGATGTGGAACTGTCCTCACGTTTGAAAAGAATCGCCGCGCCAATTTGTTTGCGGCAAACCATCACCACATCCGGCCGCCGCTGGCAAAAACACGGACTCTGGCGCACTATCTTCACCATGTGGCGGTTACGCCTCGCGTATTTTTTTGGCGCCTCACCAACAACCTTGCATCAACAATATTATGGCCAT
>JANPNU010000080.1:0-2333 GCA_031427615.1 Burkholderiales bacterium | reverse complement strand
TCAAGAAAGTGCAATTAAAGCGCCGCGTATTTACGCTTGATTTCAAAGCCGAGGTGGTGCGGCACATTACTAGCCGTCCCACCGCAGTACACCAGCCAAACGTGTCCTTGCTGCGGCCATGTATCGAAAGACAATCGGCAGACTCAGGCGAAATTCCTATGCGTCGATTGCGGCTACGAAAATCACGCCGACGTTGTCGGCGCGATCAATGTTTTAGAGCGGGGATACCGCTTGTTAGCCTGTGGAGAGATGGTGCAGTCGGGCCGCTCGACGAAGCAGGAACCCACCGAAGCGACTACGCAAGAGGTAGCTCATGCGTAGCGCCGTAGGAATCCCCGTCCTTCCCGCGCAAGCGGTGGCCGAAGGCCAAGGGCGGGGAGGATGTCAACCAAGGGTGACAAAAAACGGCAGGGAATTACGAAATACGCGCATCTGCCTACCGGCTTCACAAATGATTTTGTGCGGTAGCGAACATTTTGTGACTGTCGCATCAATCAGAAACGAGAGTCGGCGCACGATTCATTTGCGTACAATTCGGCACCGCAGGAAAACCAGATCGTAAGTCATTGAATTGGTGGATTTTTTTGTTTTGGAAAAAATCAGCTTATTTTTCTGATGGCCCATTCTGCGGGGCGGCGATAAGTTGGCACCCGCGTTGCTTTCAATGCCATTGAACACATCGCGATGTGTTTTTGAGGTTCAGCAATTTCAATTAACTAGTTAATGGAGAAATAACATGATGAAGAAAGCACAGCAGGGTTTTACCCTGATCGAACTGATGATCGTAGTGGCAATTATCGGTATTCTGGCGGCAGTGGCGATCCCGGCTTATCAGGATTACACGGCGAAGGCGCAGGGATCAGAAGCTTACACATTACTGGCAGGATTCAAGACTCCGCTCGTAGAGAATGCGAGTTCGGTTGGGTTATTAACGGCATGTGCCGTAACTGAATATCCTAATTCAGTCAAAGAGGGCAAAGGTGTTGTACTGCTCGTCGCTGCTGATTTCGTTTATGCAGCTGGGCCACCTGCAATCTGCTCTATTACAGCAACGTACAAGGCAGCCACAAACGCCAAGATTTCAGGCAAAAAGGTCATGTATCAGTATGATGCAGTTGCGGGTTCTTGGAAGTGTGGTACCGACATAACAGACGCAGGAGTGCAGTCAAAATCCTGTACGGGTACCTTGGCAGTACCAACATAATGTAATTTGCTTGAGGGAAGGGCGAATCTGTGATTTGCCCTTTTTTTTATGCCGCCTAAGAATTGGAATGGCAATGAAATATTGTTGTAAAAACAGTGCATCAGGCTTTACGTTAATTGAGTTGATGATCGTGGTTGCGATAATTGGCATTCTTGCTTCTGTTGCCATTCCTGCCTATCAAGACTATACGGCGAAGGCGCAGGCGACTGAAGCACTTAGCATCCTTGGTGGCCTTAAGACACCGGTTGCTGAGGCCATTTCCCAGACTGGTAATATTAGTGGATGTGCTGTGCCGGTTGGTACAACGAGTACAGGAAAATATGTTGGAAGTGTTACGCCGACCGCTGGGGGCGTTGCACCTAATCAAACTTGCAAATTACTCGCGACGTTTAATGCTGCCGGGAACGGAAAAATTCAAAACAAAAAAATATCAATGACGCTTGATTTGGGCACAGGTGCGTGGACATGCCTCGGTGATCTTGATGCAGAAATTCTGACAAAAGTCTGTACGTATAACGCCAGCCCGTAGCCGATCGTCACTCGTACCGCAGTGCCTCGACCGGCTTCAAGGTTGACGCCCGTTTCGCCGGATAAAAGCCGAAGAAAATGCCGATCACCGCGGAGAAGGTGAAGGCAATGATAATTCCGGCCATCGAAATGCCGACTTCCATGGGCGAAAAGTTGGTGATGGCAACCGACCCGGCATAGGCGAGGGCAACACCAATGGCGCCGCCGCACACACAAATCACAATCGCTTCGGTCAAAAATTGCAGCAATACATCGCGACGTTTGGCACCAAGTGCCATGCGAATGCCGATTTCGCGGGTGCGTTCGGTCACCGATACCAACATGATGTTCATGATGCCGATTCCACCCACCAGCAATGAGATCGAGCCAATGGCGCCGAGCAATAACGTCAGCGCGGTGGCAATACCTTGTGCGGCTTCAGCGATCGAGGCCAGGTCACGAATGGTGAAGTCATCCTCCTGATCATCACGAATGCGGTGACGAATGCGCAGCAGCTGCGAGGCGTCATAAACGGCGTCTTGCACTTGGTTTGCGCTGGCCGCCTGCGCGAGCGCATAGTGAATGCTGCCGGGTTGGCCCCAGCGGATGAGCTGCTGGCGCG
>JANPNU010000079.1:0-6849 GCA_031427615.1 Burkholderiales bacterium | reverse complement strand
AGGGACGAACCAATCGGAGTTTGAATTTGCACACTGGTCCAGTTGTTGTCTTCCTGTGGCACGAACTCGGAGCCAATTAACGGCACCAACAAAAAACTGCCGAAAAACGTTGCCGCGGCAATGGCGAGAGTGGTTTTGCGGCGTGCCAATGACCAGCGTAACCAAATATCGTATTTGAGATGCAGCCAATCCATACCGGCCTGTTGTTTGTCGAGCAGATATTTGAGTGGCTTCCATTCCATCCATTTTGATCTGGGGTCATGCCAGATCGACGACAACATCGGGTCAAGTGTGAATGAAACAAACAGCGACACCATCACCGCTACCACCACCGTAATTCCGAACTGCAGGAAAAATTTGCCAATGATGCCACCCATAAATGCGACCGGCAGGAATACCGCAACGATGGTAAATGTGGTCGCCATCACGGCGATGCCAATTTCGTTGGTCGCATCAAATGCCGCCTGCATATGGGTTTTGCCCATCGCCAGATGACGCACAATATTTTCGCGAACCACAATCGCGTCATCGATCAACACGCCAATTGACAGGGACATCGCCAAAAGTGTCATGAAATTGATGGTGAAGCCCATGGCGTACAACACAATAAACGTCGCAAAAATCGAGATCGGCAATGTCAGGCCGGTGATCACGGTTGAACGCCATGAGTGCAGGAAAAGAAATACGATCAACACCGTCAACAATGCGCCTTCAAGAATGGTGGTCTTGACGTTGTCCACTCCATCTTTGATGAACTTCGAGCGGTCAAAGGTAATTTCGAGAAGGATGTCAGCCGGCAATTGTTTTTTAAGTGCCTCGACCTGCTTCTTCACGCCGTCGGCCATTTCAATGGTATTGGCACCGCGGGTTTTGCGAATTTGAATGGAGATGGCGCGATGGCCATCGGTGGTTGAAAACGACGTTTCTTCACGTTGTGCATCCGCGACATCGGCGATCTGACCCAGGGTCACGGCGGTACTGCCGCCGACACCACGCCTGGCAACAATGATTCGTGAAAAATCGTCAGCGTTGCGAATTTTGCCCTGTACCTGCACCAATCGTTCGCTGGTGTCGGAGACCAGGGCGCCCGCCGAAATATTTTGATTCTCGGCGCGAATGGCGGCGATGACATCACTCACGCCGATACCAAACGCGGCCATTTTTTCCGGGCGAAGATTGACCGCCAGCTCGCGACCAACGTCACCAGACAAGGCGATATTGCCCACGCCAGGCGCGCCCTGCAGGCGCTTCACCACCAATTGATCGGCCAGGTCGGAAATCTCACGCAGGCTGCGTGAATTTGACCGCATTGAAAGATACAACAACGGCTGATCGTCATCCATGCTGGCACGGGTCACAGTAGGCTCACCCACATCGCGATTAAATCCGCGCCGCGCTTCGGCGACTTTGTCACGCACATCCTGGATCGCCACACGCGGATCGGTGGTCAATTCGAACTCCACCACCACCAAGCCGTAACCAATTTGGGATGATGAGCGAATTGTTTTTACGCCGTTAATGGTGTTAACGGATTGCTCAATTCGTTTGACCACATCTTTTTCAACCGCTTCGGATGACGCGCCCGGATAGGGCGTGCCAATGACCGCAATCGGAATGGCAATATCCGGCAATTGATCAACTGCCAGGCGCTGGTAGGAAAATAGTCCCAACACCATGAGCGCCATCATCATCATGGTTGCAAAAACCGGGTGGTTAATTGATACCTTGGTCATCCACATATTGTTTCTCCAAAAGTCGTGATGCGGCGCGCGTTTCCGGGCATTTTTGCCTGAATAAGCGCGCCAACAAACGACTTTTTAATTATAGTTTTCCAGCCGGGGCGGTTGATTGGCCGCCATTTGATGGGGTCGATGAGGTCACGGTGGTGCCGTCGAGTTGCATGATCGCTTTTGCACCAACCTTCAGGCCCGCCATTTTCACGGCGACCACTTGGGTGCCGTCCGCGAGGCCGTCACGAATTTCAACCAATCCCAAATCAATATTGCGTGCACCGGCCGACACCGGCTTACGCACAAGTTTTTCTTTTTCAATGGTGAATACGAAACTTTGGCCACCTTCTTCACGCAACGCCACCATCGGAATGGAGTTGACCGGACCACGTGATTGCGCGGCGAGTTTGCCGCTGGCAAACATGCCACCTTTTAGCGATTGATCGGCGTTGGCAATGGCGACAAATACGGCAATTGATCGTGAACCCGCATCCGCGCTTGGGTTAATGCGTTCAACTTTGCCGGTAAATTGGCGGCCCGCAAACCCGTCCACTGTAAAGCCGATCTCCTGACCGATTTTTACACTCGGAATTTCTGCCACAGGAACCATGGCTTCGAGTTCCATACGGCTTAGATCAACAATTTGCATCACAGGCATATCCGCGGTGACTTTTTCGCCAATGTTAATCATACGTTTGGCCACAATGCCGCCAAACGGGGCGCGAATGGATGCATCGTTCAGCGCACGTTGTGAAATCGCCGCCTGGGCTTCGGCTGACTTTAAGTTGGCGCGTGCCACTTCGGCGTTGCTGCTGACTGCGTCAAGTGCGTTTTGGGAAATAAAATTCTTTGCCAACAGTTGCCGATTATTGGCCTCATTTTTGCTGGCCAAATCGAACCGCGCTTTCATTTCTGCCACGGCGGCATGTTGGGCATCCAGTCGTGCCCGCAAGTCAGCAGTATCAAGCGACACCAATACCTGACCGGCGGCGACTTTCTGGCCTTCTTGAACATGCACCTGGGCGACTTCGGCGGCCACTTTGGATTTAACCACCGCTTGGGTGAGTGGCTTGAGTGTGCCGGAAACGGGGATCATATTGCCGAGTTCGCGAGGACTTAACAATGCCAAGTCGCCTTTGCTGAATTCAAACACCGATTCCTCGGTCTTTTTTGTGTCTGGTTTTTTGTTGGCCATGGCCCGCCAGGTGGCGAGTGAGCCCACTGCCAGCAGAGCGACCAATCCGAACACGACCGGTTTGATCCAGCGGCGGTGGAAAAATCCGGCGATGGCCGAAGAAGGGCGACCGAGTGCAGCGCCGGTTACTGCGGATTCACTGCGTTTTTTGAATAACATGTTATTTATACAGTCTGGTTAGCGTGGTGAGCGATATTGGCAGTGTGACGGGTCATCAATAAAAGTTCCATTTTGACGCGACGGAATGCGGATTCGGATTCACCAGTTGTACCTTACGCCGATATTTTGCAGAAAACAGCCCGTCAAGCGTGTTCTGCTATCCCCTAGTCGAGGGATGCTGGCATGGTTTGTGTGCGTGTTCGCGGTGTGATGGCAGCTGGTTGCCATTGATTAATTGCGAGCTCGAGTAATTGTTCGGCGCTGTTTGCGATTGTTTGGCGAGGCTGGTGCAAAAAGCTGAGGCAGTTATTCAGTTGTTTGATTGCGTCACCGGGTGCAATGGCCGGTGCCAACGTTTGTTTCGACAGCTTTTGCCCTTCGTTGTTTACCACCACCGGTATGTGCAGGTATTGTGGCGTGGTGAAGCCAAATAACTGCTGCAAATGAATTTGCCGCGCGGTTGAATCCAGCAAATCGGCACCGCGCACAATGTCCGTCACGCCGAGGGCGTGATCATCAACCACGACAGCAAGCTGATAGGCAAATAACTGATCGCGCCGTCTCACCACAAAGTCGCCCACTTCCATTTCAAGTTGCTGGCATTGCCTGCCCTGCAGCCGGTCGTCAAAGGTCACCACAGACTTGTTTGTCAGGACTCGTAATGCCTGGTTGTCGAAAGGGTGCCCCGCCCGCCTGCAGGTGCCGGCATACACCGGACCATCCACGCCGCTCTCGTTCGAGATGGATGAATCCGCGACTTCGCGCCGTGAACACACACAGGCATATATCTGATTGTCACTGCTGAGTTTTTGCAGCGCATCTTCATAGTGCGATTTCTGTGTGGATTGCAGCACCACTTCACCATCCCAACGAAAGCCAAACGCATGCAACGTTTGAATGATGTCGTCGGCAAATTGTGATTGACAGCGCGTTTCATCCACATCGTCAATCCGCAGATGCCAGGTGCCGCCATGGGCGCGCGCATCCAAATAGCTGGCAACGGCCGCCACCAGCGAGCCGACGTGTAATGGGCCAGTGGGTGACGGTGCGTAACGGCCAATATATCGGCCAGCATTTCGCTTTCCGGATTGATCAGGCGGCGCAATCATGCTTGTGGAATGCTTTGTGAAAATATTTTCGCGGCAATCTCGGGGCATTCAAATTGCTGGATAAACCAGCGCAGTGCGCGCCCGGTGCGATTCGCACGCCAGGCAATACATATCGGTGACGGCGCGCGTGGATGTGCCAATTCCATTACGACCAGTCGTTTTGCGTTGACCTCTGGGTGGGCCATGTGTGCGGGTAAATAACCCACACCAAGGCCGGCTATGTGCGCCACCACTTTTGCCTGCATGGTTGGTACCGTCAACACATCCTGTCCGGAAATTAATCCCGCCGTGCGGGGTGGCAGTTGACGCGATGAATCGGCCACACTCACTGCGCGATATTGGCTGATGATGGCATCGGTCAGCGGCCGTTTTTCGTGCGTAATGGGATGATCAGGTGACGCCACAAATTGCCACGCCCAATGGCCCATCGGTAGGGTGGCAAAACCGCCGCCGGCCGGTATATCTGTGCCGGCACCAACGATTAAATCGGCGCGCCCGGAAATCAATGCATCCCAGGTGCCGCCAAATACTTCGCTGGTCAGGCGGATGCGTGTGCCGGAATGTTCGTTTTCAAATAGGCGGATCATTGGAAACAGGGCGTCGCTGCCAATGATGGTGTCGATGGCAATCCGCAACTCAACCTCCCAGCCCTTGGCGAGCTGTTGCATGCGGCATTCCAGATCTGCGGCGGCTTTGAGCAGGATCCGTCCTTCATTCAGCAATTCGTGCCCGGCTGCGGTGAGGGTGGCGCGGCGGCCCTCGCGGACAAATAGTGGCATGGCAAAACTGCTCTCGAGTTGTTGCACCGTATAGGTCAACGCCGACGGCACACGATGTAGCTCCGTGGCAGCGCGTGCGAACGAACCGTTGCGGGCGATTGCATCCAATACCTGTAATGCGTCGAGCGAAAGTTTCATATTCAAATAATTTGAATCATTTGTTCAAAATTATCCGCTTGAGATTGTTGATAAGCAAGCGCATATTCGCTTCTCAAGACAATTTTGCAGTAAATTTGATCGTCAACAGGCATGGAGATGGAGGTTCAAAATGATTGAAGTAAGAAAAGCCGAAGAGCGTGGTTATGCCGATCATGGTTGGTTAAAAAGTTTTCACAGCTTTTCATTCGCTGATTATTACGACCCGAAATTTATGCATTTTGGCGCGTTGCGGGTAATCAACGACGACCGCATCGCGGCTGGCATGGGTTTTGGCACGCACGGCCATCGCGATATGGAAATTGTCAGTTACGTATTGGATGGTGCGCTGGCCCACAAGGACAATATGGGCAATGGCTCGTCGATTCTCCCGGGTGATGTGCAGCGCATGAGCGCCGGAACCGGTGTGCAGCATTCCGAATTTAATCATTCGGCCGACCAGACCACGCATTTTTTGCAGATATGGATTCAACCCAATCAACTTGGCATCAAACCATCGTATGAAGAAAAACATTTTTCGGAAGCAGAAAAACGCGGCAAGTTACGGGTCGTCGCCTCTGCGGACGGGCGTGATGGTTCGGTCAAAATTCACGCCGATGTAACGATGTATGCGGGCTTGTTTGATGGCGACGAAACGGCCCGCCTCAGCGTATCGGCAGACCGACGTGCTTACGTCCATGTGGCGCGTGGTCGGATGATTGTGAACGGGACATCGCTCGCTGCCGGCGACGCCATAAAAATGGTCGGCGCACACGAGATCAATATTGACCATGGCGAAAATGCGGAAGTGTTGGTATTCGACTTGGCCTAGCAGTCTGGCCGTTATCGATCACGAATCTATTTATAAGAGCAAACCCATGCGCATCACAATCAACACCGCCGTCAACACCATCCGCAATATCGAGCGGGTCATTCAGGCGCATATCGCACCGGTCGGCACCTTTACTGTCAAGCGTGTGTTGCCGGATCGCCAGCGTCAATCAATCGGCCCGTGGGTATTCCTCGATCATTTTGGCCCGTTCCGTGTCAAGCCCGGCGAAGATGGGGTGGGTCCACACCCGCACGCCGGGATTGAAACCGTGACCTATTTGCTCACCGGCCGCAACGAACACATTGACTCCGCCGGTCATCGCGGCATTGTCGGGACGGGTGGGGCGCAGTGGATGACATCCGGCCGTGGTGTGGTGCATGCCGAATACTCGCGGCCGGAAAACGAAGCGGAAATGACGCAACATGGTTTACAACTCTGGACGACGTTGCCGCGCGCACTAAAAACCATGGCGCCCCGTTATCAACGTATCGAAGCTGCCGACATTCCGCTGGTCGAAGGTGATGGCATCGCGGTGCGAGTGATCGCCGGAACCTACCAAAACCATCCGGGCCCAGCCAACGTATTAATGCCAACCATGTTATGGCACGTCAGCATGCAGCCGGCGGCAACGTTTAGCGTCGCTATTGCGCCCGGATTCGAAGTCGGTGCCTACGTAATGAATGGCGTGGTGGCGTTTTCAGAAGGGTTGCAACGTGTAGGTGAAGGTGCGCTGGTGGTGTACGACAATGCCGATGGCGGCGTGCAATTTGCCAATACATCTACACAGTCGGCCGATGTCTTGTTGTTTGGTGGGGCCCCCGCGGAAGGACCATTGGTTTTTCATGGCCCGTTTGTGATGAACAACCTTGAGCAGGTTCGCGAGGCGGAGCGCGCCTATCACGCAGGTGAG
>JANPNU010000078.1:0-2260 GCA_031427615.1 Burkholderiales bacterium | reverse complement strand
CCAGCCAGCTCTCGAACTTGTGACCGGTGTGAATGATCGCGAGCAAAGGGCCGAAGATGCCCGCATAGGCGTGGCCCCATCCGGATTGCCCATGGACATATCGATGATGTCCTCGCCGCGATGGCGTGCGGCCATCTTGAGTTCGGATGTAATATTAAAGACATAGGGAGGCAGGCGTTTGATACGGGTAAATTCGTGACTCATGGCAATTTATGTCTCGCACTATCTTCGCAAGAGTTTCAGTGGAAAAAAACGTGATGAAAAATACAATGCCCGTTTCGAACCGCACCTCAATATAATCACGGCTGGGCATTTTTGTGCAGTGCAAAACTTATTCTAGCCGAGCCAAGGGCTGTTTTTCATTGATATCCATTAGCAATCCCATCTTTTTGATCACTTATGAAATTGCACCTCAATACCACCACCGGGCAAAACACTATTTTTGGTCATGGCCCAGGCTATGTCGACATAAACGGCACCCGACTGACACAGCCGGTGATGGTTACGCCCAAAACAATCATTTCCCCATGGAATGTGATTGATCTCGCGTCGCTCGCCTTTGAAGATTTTGCTGAATTAATCGCGCAGAAGCCGACCATCGTTGTTTTTGGCTCAGGCAGTGTGTTTCGGTTTCCCGACCCGCGCATTCTGGCGGCGTTCTCGCAGGCGCGAATTGGCTTTGACGTGATGGATACGGGTGCCGCCTGCCGCACTTATAACGTGTTGATGAGCGAGGGGCGCAATGTAGCGGCGGCGCTATTGGTCTGACAAACCTTTTTATTGAGTCGTGTCAGACGACGGTCGGTTTTAACCGAAGTCGGTAGACCGGAAGGAGCGCAGCGTATTCCGGAATTTCACCGCGATCATTGTGAGACACTCCCGGAATACGCTGCGCTCCTTCCGGTCTACAATCAATTGACGATTGACGTTGGCAACATCGTGCAAGTTAGGTTTACAAAAGCGCGAAGGCCAGTGTCGTTCGAGTCTGCCCACTCTTTTCCATGTCCCCAAATTTAATACAAGTCAGGGATTCACATTCTTCAGATTGAGCGCTTCCGTCAGCACCCTGCCCTCAGACGCACTCGGCGGGCGGATATGCAAAATCGCCGAGAGTGTTGGTGCAATGTCCACGACCTCAGCGGGTGCAGTGTAGCGCCCTTGGCGAATCCACTTTGCACCTTCGATCAACAACGGCACGTTGGTGTCATAGCTGTATGGCGTGCCGTGTGAACACAGGCTTGGCGTCGTGGTGGTCTTCGACATAAAATAATAAAATGGTTTTTGGATGACAACCAGATCAGTTGCCGAATGGCGATTCCAGCCGCGTGTGACGAGTTTGCCGATACGGGTCGCCGGCATATTGCCCGCTTCCAATTGGCTTCGGGTGTAAACATAGTTAATGCCGGGATAGGCCATAAAAGCACGCATCGCCGCTTGTTCGAGAACCTCACGGCTCACGCCCTTGGTTTCCGCCGCAGCGTAATCAAGCGTTGCGCTGCCGGTGTACCACTGTTTAACCAGCTTGGCAACGGCAAATTTTTCTTCGAGCGTCTTGTTTACAGCGGCGCGCATATCGGCTGAATCAATACGGCCCGAATCAAAATGGCGTGCCTTGGCATACTCTGGCGCATTCATGAACCCATGATCGGCCGTCAGGACGATCAGTGCGTTGCCTTTGCCAACTTGTGCATCAATGCCATCAAAAAAAGTGGCGAGTGTGCGATCAAGGCGTATCAAGTGATCCTGCGATTGCATACTTTCCGGACCGAAGTTATGGTTGATGTAATCGTGACTGGAAAAACTCACCCCGATCACATCCGTCACACCTGCCGGATTTTTGCCAAGCCCTTCATGGCGCACCAACGCGGTGGCGAAGTCAGCGGTCATTTCGTCGCCGTACGGGCCTGCCATGAGTTGACCGTAATAGATCGGATTCGGTGCCTCCATCGCCAACCCATATTGCATTCCAAAGCGTGTCGGCAATTGTTTGTAGCTGGTGAAATACGATTGTCCATCAGCAGACGAACGTGCGTAGGCTTCCGGCTTCAGTAATGGTACCCACGTCTGCTTAAAATATTTGTCCTGGGGCTTGGACGCAAAATATTTGGTAACCCATTCCGGATGTTTCTGCATGTAAAAACTGGTCGACGAAAAAATTCCCGTCTTGGCCATGTACATATACGCGGTGCCTGTCTTGCCCGCGAGCAAAATCGATCCCCGGTCTTTGCCGGATACGGCAAACACGCGCGACAAATTGTTG
>JANPNU010000077.1:0-3730 GCA_031427615.1 Burkholderiales bacterium | reverse complement strand
TCTTGACCGCTGCCTCACCTGTCGCGCTTGTGAAACTACCTGTCCATCGGGCGTGCAGTATGGTCGGCTACTTGATATTGGCCGGGCTGTGGTTGAACAAAAAGTTGGCCGCTCAATTGGTGGTGGTGTGATGCGCGGTTTGTTGAAACATTTGCTGCCGCAAACGGGTTTATTTACGGTTGGCCTGACAATTGGCCGCTGGATAAAACCACTGTTGCCAACCGTGCTCGCCAAAAAAATTACTGACCAACGCGCCTCCGGTGAATGGCCACCACCACGCCATACCCGCAAAATGCTGGTACTGGCCGGCTGCGTGCAACCGGCGATGGCCCCATCAATCAACACGGCGACTGCGCGCGTCATGGACAAGCTTGGCATCTCACTCATGACGGCGGCCAACGCCGGATGTTGTGGCGCGATTCCACACCATTTGAATGACGCTGACGCGAGTCATACCATGATGAAACGCAACATCGATGCCTGGTGGCCGCTGATTGAAGCGGGTGCGGAAGCGATTGTGGTGACCGCGTCCGGCTGCGGCACCATGGTTGCGGAGTACGGCCATATGTTGCGAAATGACACCGCCTATGCTGATAAGGCAAATCGTGTGTCGGAATTATTTCGGGATGTCAGTCAGGTGGTGGCCAACGAGTCATCCGCCCTCACGAAATTGCTACGAGCCAAACCGGCCGGGCCAAAAACCAGGATTGCGTTTCATTCACCATGCAGTTTGCAGCACGGCTTGAAAATCAACGGTCTGGTTGAAGGTTTGCTGATAGATGCGGGGTTTGAAATAACGACGGTGCCGGATGGTCATTTGTGTTGCGGTTCGGCGGGCACCTATTCGATATTACAGGCCGCACTGTCACAACAGTTATTGGCCAATAAAGTGGCGGCGCTGGAGTCCGGTGAACCGGTTATGGTTGCGACCGCCAATATTGGTTGTATGGCGCATATTGAATCGGGGCTGCAGGCCAGCTCAAAGATTCCGATTCAACATTGGGTTGAGCTCCTCGACCATCGACTATGAGAATTAAAAGTCGTTTGTTTGGGCGGACTTTCGGCCAAAACAGTCTGTAAGCTGTTGCAGATAAATGACTTTCACTCTTGGGGACTTCTAAAAACCTGCCCTTTACCGGCGTCCCGCGGGATACACCGCGATAAAGGCCGGGTTCCAATTTTTGGTTGCCATTAAACCCGCAACGTAAATTGGCCCCCTGCCTACGCAGGGGAGGGAGTTTTTGAGGTTTTTAGAAGCGCCCTCTTTACCTGCGGTATAGCCTGAACTGCTCAACCTTGTCGCCCGGACGTGCGCCCTGCCAATGCAATACCCATGGCGCGGGAATATCCGGTTCGCTGGCTTTTGTGCCTTGTACCAGCAACCAGGAACATTTCGATGCGACGTTCGATTTGGGAGCGACAAATCGCAGCTGCGAAAAATAGTCAAACATCGCGCGCTGGGGTTCGCCGATATTCATGCCAATTACACAGCCACGCGACTCGATGAAAGTCTGGTGTTGCGTGACGATTGTCGAGACATCGGAAACCGGTGCACGATAACTGCGGACATGATCCACTGCCGGTAAACCGAGCAGATTAAGTAGAACCCACAGCAAAGTCATGCCCGCCGCCCAATTCACCACCGCACGACGGTTGTTTCGATGTGCCATGGCGACGGCGTAGATCCACACGGCAGTCAGCGCGGCAGCAATCACCACCGGAACCCACAGCAGGCCAAATGTAAAGCCGGGTGCCGCCCGCGCCACCGCGCGGGCCGCGCCTTCTGGAAAACCAACAACCGCCGCCGTCCAGTAAAGCCACAACGCCAATGCCGCCGAGCCAAAAAATACCAGACCAAACCAATCAACAAAACTGGCGACGCCTTTTGGCAGCCGATCCAGCGAGTGCGCCGCTGCGAGCGCCAACGGCAGCAGCAGCAATAGTGCTGCGCTGTCGCGTCCTTCACGAAACAACGATGTCCAAATCAGCAATATTCCAAAGGTGGTAATCGGCAGCGCCAACTCAATACGCTCACGAATAATTCGCCGGTCTCGATGCCACAACCATATGGCCATCGGCAGGGTCGGCAATGCATACCACGGCAGAATTTGGAAAACGTAAAGCGGGGCGATGGTGGTTCGTAGATGTGTGTCAAACATCGGCGCTCCCAGCACACTTTCAAAAAACATTGCGCTGCTGAGCAAGCCGTTAAACCAAAGGAGCAGCGGATAAATGCTGCCACCAATCAACAATATGGCCAGACAAATTAGCATGCCGCGGCTAAAAGCACGGTTTTGCCAGTCGTGCAGTATCGCCATCATTGCCAACGCAATAACAGGCACGACCAAAGCCGGTAATAGACCGATTGATAACGCCATCACCAATGCACCGATGCCAACGGTGATGCCTTTACGCGCTTCAAATCGGATACGGGTCAGACCGTATATTGCAATTGCCATTCCGGTCAGTCCGGCGATTTCAGGATTCAGTTCGTGCGCACGCAATAACAATCCGAGTGAGCCGATTAGTAGTGCCACGGCAATACGGCCGGCACGTTCGTCAAACAGCTTGTTGGCTGATTTGTACAAATAAAAAATGGTCACGAACATAAACATGCCGCTGGCCAGCCGCGCGCCGTCGTGGGCGGGCAGGGCAAACGACCAAAGTTTCGCGCTGAGTGCGGCCACCCAATAATAAAGCGGCGGGTAATCAATATTCACCGCACCGGCGATCTGTGGCACCAGCCAGGCATCGACACTGGTCAGCATCGAATAGACGATCCCCATGGCCATGGCCTCATCGGGTTTCCATGGGTCGTGGCCCAACAAGCCGGGCATCAGCCAGGCAAAACAAATAATGACAAACAGCGCAGTTTTGACCGGCGAAGCGCGACCGTCAAAAACAATCGGACGGGTCATGGTGTTGGCGAAACCGGAATTTGGTTTATGGCCTGATGATTCGCTGGGTCTATTGCTGCGCACGGTGACGTGTCCCGCTGAAAATTATTGGATTGGTTTGAAACCGAGATTGGACAAATTGTACGCCGGTGCCTCTGCTGAATGCTTGGCAGGTTGTGCTCTCCAACCAATTCTGACGCCACAAAATCAAAAGGCAACCGCGAGGTTGCCTTTTGGAGTGTTGCCTGCCTGCAATTATTCAGCGGTCTCGGCGGTTTTACCGGCGCTGGTGCGAGCGTAACGTTGCTTGAATTTGTCGATACGGCCGGCGGTATCCATGATCGTGTGTTTGCCGGTGTAAAACGGGTGGGACTCAGACGATACCTCGATACGAATGACCGGATATTCCTTGCCGTCGGTCCACTTGATTGTTTCTTTGCCTTTGGTTTCGGCAGTGGTTCTGGTCAGAAATTTGAAATCGCAAGAAGAGTCAAAAAAAATGACTTCGCGAGTGGTTGGATGGATGTCAGCTTTCATTTGGAGGTACCTTTCTTTCCGTAAAGGGTTCACCGCTGTGAACCTCTATGCGAACAAGTGCGCAAGCGCGTATATAAAACGTGATGAATAATTTGTGGCCCGGTCAAAAAGCAATTCACGGGAACCCGAAATTATGCACAAAAACAACCAATTAAGCAATATTCAGCCTCTTCCTTCAGCCTCTTCCAATGACACATGAGCCTGGAGGGGTTGTCGTGATTCCAATGAGAAATGAGCCCGAACGGTCGGCGGGCAGGTCATCCTTAGGGGATGATCGTGACACTCGACACCGCGCG
>JANPNU010000076.1:0-1787 GCA_031427615.1 Burkholderiales bacterium | reverse complement strand
CCCATTGCAGGCGATTTATCAGGCGCGCTTTATGAAATACCTGCATAACCGTGGCATCGTTAATACCGAAGGCCGCAAGGTATGGGCATTTATTGGTGATGGCGAGATGGATGAGCCGGAGTCACTCGGTGCGATTTCATTGGCCGCACGCGAAGGCTTGGACAACCTGATTTTTGTGGTGAACTGCAACTTGCAAAGGCTCGACGGCCCGGTGCGCGGCAACGGCAAAATCATTCAAGAGCTGGAAAGTGATTTCCGTGGCGCCGGTTGGAACGTATTAAAAGTCATTTGGGGTCGTTACTGGGATCCGTTGCTTGCCAGAGACAACAGCGGCACACTCAAAGCCCGCATGATGGAAGCGGTGGATGGCGAGTACCAAAACTACAAAGCGCGTGATGGTGCCTACGTGCGCAAGGAATTTTTTGGCAAGTACCCCGAACTGGAAAAAATGGTGTCGTCGATGTCAGACGAAGACATCTGGCGCCTGATCCGTGGCGGCCACGATCCGTACAAGGTATACGCCTCCTATTCCGCAGCGGTCAAACACAAGTGCCAGCCAACCATCATCCTCGCCAAAACCGTTAAAGGATATGGCATGGGCAAATCTGGCGAGGGTCAGAACATTACCCATCAATTAAAAAAGATGGATCTCGGCTCTTTAAAACAATTCCGTGACCGCTTTAATATTCCAATTGCCGATGACATCATTGCCGATGTGCCGTTTTACAAGCCGGCCGATGATTCGCCAGAGATCCTGTACCTCAAAGCCGCGCGTGAAAAACTCGGCGGATCACTGCCGGTGCGTTTCCCGAATATCCCGGCATTAAAAATCCCCGACCTGACCATTTTTGAAGCATTACTCAAGTCCACCGAAGAACGGGAAATTTCCACCACCATGGCGTTTGTCAGGGCGTTTTCCGCGCTGATTCGCGACAAGGAATTGGGCCCACGTCTGGTGCCGATTGTTGCCGATGAATCGCGCACATTTGGTATGGAGGGACTATTCCGTCAATTGGGCATTTATTCGTCGGTCGGACAACTCTACGAACCGGTTGATTCGGGCGAGTTGATGTTCTACAAAGAAGACAAGTCCGGGCAAATTTTGCAGGAAGGCATTAACGAAGCGGGCGCGTTCTGCTCATGGATGGCGGCAGGCACCAGTTATGCCAATCATGGCCAGCACATGATTCCGTTTTTTATCTTTTATTCGATGTTTGGTTTCCAGCGTATCGGTGATCTGGCATGGGCAGCCGGTGATATGCAGGCGCGCGGCTTTTTGCTCGGCGGCACGTCCGGTCGCACTACCCTGAATGGTGAAGGCTTACAGCACGAAGACGGCCACTCACATCTCATGGCTGCGACCATTCCGAATTGCATTTCCTATGATCCAACGTTCAGTTATGAGCTGGCGGTCATCCTGCATGACGGTTTGAAACGCATGTACGAAAAAATGGAACACGTTTATTACTACATCACGGTAATGAATGAAAACTACAGCCATCCGGCCTTGCCGGTTGGGGCCAACGATGGCATTCTCAGGGGCATGTACTTGTTCCGTGAATCAAAAGAAACCAAAAAGCCGCGTGTGCAATTAATGGGCTCCGGAACGATTTTGCGAGAAGTCATTGCCGCCGCCGAATTATTGGAGCTGGATTGGGGCGTGGTTTCGGATATATGGAGCTGCACCTCGTTTACCGAACTACGACGCGATGGTATGGCCGTAGAGCGCCATAACCTGCTTAATCCGGAAGCCACACCGCAATTGTCGCACGTGGCGCAACTGCTGA
>JANPNU010000075.1:0-2989 GCA_031427615.1 Burkholderiales bacterium | reverse complement strand
GCGACAACAATGGTGGCAGCGTAAAGCCCATCAACAGCACCATGCCGATCACCAGTCCCTGTAACGCCGGCAGGATGGTTGGTGGCGGCAGCGCAACTGTAAATAGCCCTGACAGCAATGAAGTCAGTCCTGCCTGCGCCGCGTAGCCGACGACCGTCCCCAATACACACGCAGCCATCCCCAGCAATAAAAATTGCCACAGATTCAAGACAAAAATATCCCTTTGCGACGCCCCCAGACAGCGCATCATCGCCGCGCCATCCAATTGCCTTTGCGAAAATTGTCGCGCCGCCAGTGCCACCGCCACTGATGCCAACACCACCGACAACAATGCGGCGAGCCCGAGAAAACGCTGGGCGCGATCAAGCGCAACACGCACTTCACTGCGCGCATCACGCACCGTCTCCAGCCGCTCCCCACGCGCCAATTTCCCTTTGAATGTAGCAGCAAATGCAGCGACCGCTTGTGGCTCACCGGCAACCAAAAACCCGTAGTTGGCCCGACTGCCAACTTGCATTAGCTTGGTTGCCGGGACATCCGCAAGATTAAGCATGACCCGCGGCGCGATGCCAAAATAATCGAGCACACTATCCGGCTCTTTGGTGATGATTTGTGTGATGCGCAAATTAATCGCGCCAACCTTGATGGTGTCGCCAACATTTGCATTCATTCGGGTCAGTAATACCGCCGGTATCCACGCCGTGCCTTGGGCCGGAATGCCAGCGGCGTCACGATCCGGCTCGTCCACGGAATTGGCAATGCGAATTTTGCCGCGTAATGGAAAACCAACCGTGACCGCTTTTAATTCGGCCAGAGATACCCCTTGGTCGCGCGTGGCATCCCCGGAAACCATACTCGGGAAAACCAATGTTTCTGCTGATTGAAGTTTTAAGCGGGCGGCTTCGTCCTTGAAACGCGCATCAATCGGCTTATCCGCTTTGATAATTGCGTCCGCCGCGATCAGTTCATTTGCCTGTCGATTCAGTGCTGCGGTCACACGATCTGCGAAAAACGCGACCGTGGTCACGCTGGCGACCGAAATAATCAACGCCACCATCAAAATGCGCGCTTCGGTGGCATGGGCATTGCGTCGCAAAAATTTTAGTGCAAGAGCAAATTTTTTCATGATTATTGGTTACGTCGATTGGCCATCATCATTCCACTCTAGTTTCAAAAACACGAGTGTTAGTAACGGTTTTCAGCCATTTATGTCTGAAATAGGCTGTTAATAAATGAGTTTTGCTTTCCATCCAATGTGCTACATCGCCAGTGCAGATTGATGTTCTTCATCGGTCACGACGCCCGCGTCAATGGTCAGGCGACGCCCACAACGCGCCGCAATATGAGAATCGTGAGTGACCAGAATCAGCGTCGTGCCTCGTTCGCGATTCAATTCAAATAACAAATCGACCATGGTGCGACCGGTTTTGGCATCGAGATTCCCGGTTGGCTCGTCTGCAAACAAAAGTTTCGGCTCGGTCACAAACGCCCGCGCGATGGCCACCCGCTGCTGTTCGCCGCCTGATAACTGGCGTGGGTAATGTTTGACTCGTGCTACCAGACCCACCCGATCCAAGATTTGCAGGGCACGCTGCTGGGCCTTCGGCTCTCCTGCCAACTCCAAAGGCAACATCACGTTTTCGAGCGCGGTGAGTGACGGTAATAGCTGAAACGATTGAAAAACAAAACCTACCAACCGGCCGCGCAAACGTGCACGGCCATCTTCGTCGAGCGCAAACAGGCTTTCACCGTGAATCAACACCTCGCCCGCGCTTGGGGTATCCAGCCCCGCCATCAGCCCCAGCAAGGTTGATTTGCCGGAGCCAGACGCACCCACCACCGCGACTGCTTCACCCGCCGACACCGTAAAATTAGCGTCACTGACAATCGTCAAAATACCGTCACTGGTCGGCACCTGTTTGGTGATATGACACACTTGGATAACGGGATGGGTATGATTTGGCCGGTCGGCGAGGCGGGAAACGGATGACATGGGTGACGTGGGTGTCGTGGGTGAGAGGGTTGACATGGATTTAAAGTGCGCCTCCCTGGCGCGACGTTGTTCGTTATATTGATGTCGACATGAATGGGGGATGCGGGGTCGAACTTGGCAATAATGCTTGTACTGAAAGCATACTGCCGTTGATCAGGCATTTTGACGGCACCCGCAACCATTATCCTAGAAACGGCAGTTGGACGGTTGCGAGTGTGCGTTTTTGCGGCTTTCTGGCTAGGCCTCATTTGGCAACAGCGACGCGACAACCTCCACGTTGCAAGGAGGAGAAACACCACCAGGGAGCCGCAAAAATGTGCAATCGCAGGCGTAGCGCTCTCACCCAAAAGGTGAACGTCTTGAATCCACCAAACACCAATGAATACTTGGTGTTCCAGACAGTTTCTAGCGGTCAACTGCGGTTTCTAGGATTATCATCACCTGCCGGACGAAAGACGAAATTTAGACGGGAAATTGACAAACTGATGGCACAAATGACCAGCCTAATAAGATTGACACAACCAAAGTGGGGGCACTTCCCCGGCAAGACCAACAGACGGCGATCGTGGCCGGGGGTGTTGTTGAGCGTTCTGACAACTGCATGGATCGGCGCGTTCCCTGCTGAAGCATCAAATGCTCCTAATTCCCCTCATTCCCATAGCGCCCCTACCACCCGCACGAGCACGCAGCCAATCGAAAGGATCATGGTGTTTGGCGACAGCCTGTCCGCAGCCTATGGCATAAATAACAAAGATGGCTGGGTCAGTTTGCTCGAAACCCGCGTCGCGGTGGATAAAGTCGCGGTGGTGAACGCGAGCATATCCGGCGAAACAACCAGTGGTGGTGCCAGCCGGATCAAGACGGATCTGGTTCATCACCGACCGACGATTGTGTTGCTGGCACTGGGTTATTTAATCACTCAGACCGTCGAACATCACTTTGAGGAGGAGGATCTCGACACTTTGGTCGGAAAGGTCGAGCTTGCCCAGCATGCGC
>JANPNU010000074.1:0-1586 GCA_031427615.1 Burkholderiales bacterium | reverse complement strand
TGGCGCAAGCCGCGGAATTGGATTGGCCTGCGCAAAGGCGTTGGCGGCTGCGGGGCACAAAGTAGTGCTTGCCGCACGCAACATAGAGAAGCTCGAACACGCTGCGGCGGAGATCCGCGCGAGTGGTGGAGATGCGATTGTGATCGCGATCGATCTGGCTTCGCCCGAGTCGATTCAGGAAGCGGTGAAGAAGGCGGTCGCCGAAGTGGGGCCGATACACATCCTCGTGAATAACGCGGGTGTAACCAAGGATGGTTTGTCGATGCGGATGAAGCTTGAAGATTTCAACAGCGTGATCCAGACGAATCTGGTGGGAGCATTTGTGTGTGCGCAGGGAGTGATGCCCGGCATGATGAAGGAGCGCTGGGGCCGCATCATCAACATTGCGCGTGTGGTCGGTGAGATGGGGAATGCGGGCCAGGCGAATTATGTTGCTTCGAAGGCTGGCCTGATCGGGCTGACGAAGACGCTGGCGCAGGAACTCGCGTCGCGCGGCATTACAGTGAATGCCGTGACCCCGGGGTTTATCGAGACAGATATGACGGCGGGGCTCAACGATGAAATGAAGGAGAAGATGCTGGGCCTGATTCCGCTGAAGAGATTTGGGAAGGCGGAGGATATTGCGGCGGCGGTAAGTTTTCTAGCAGGCGATGGAGCGAGCTACATCACCGGGCATGTGTTGAAGGTGAATGGCGGGATGTATATGTAGCGGAGCAGAATTCAATGCCGGTGTCTGTTGTGTGCGAAACTTTTGTTTTATGGACTTGACGAACATTTCACTTGTTCTTGGATTTGGTCTGCTGGTTTATGCTAGCGGTACGGTTGCAATTGGGCTCTGGCGCGACTGTCAAAACCGCAAAATTCGGCCTTGGATCAGAAAAACTTAGTTAGATCGTTCAAGAATGCCAAGTCCCATTGGCTTTTCAAATTGAATGTCGAGTACTTCAGTAGAGGCGCGTTCAATTGTAGTATTTCCTGGGGAAAGCTCGCGAATACGGAATATTGCCATCACCAGCACCACGATCAAAAGTAGCGATAGTAGAGTGATCCCCAATGGAGACAAAAACGAAACTATCGGCGTTAGTGGAACCAGGCTGAAGCTGATTCGCAACAGCCGTATGAGTATTGCCAGCAGTAGAAGCCAACGAGCCGAACAACGCTGCAACTGCCACCAAAGTGGCTAGCAAGCGCGCTAATTCAAAGTCCTGAGATGAACTTGGCACTCGGGAATTAGGTCTTGAGCTTGCCACCCCAAAGTTCGGGAATCATCGATTCGCCGCCGACGATGGTGGGACGCTCGGCGCGTCCGTTGTGCATGTAGGTGAGGCGCTTGTGGTCGAGGCCGAGCATCCAGAGGATGGACGCGTGTACGTCGTGGACGTGCGAGGGCCGCTCTACGGCGCGGAGGCCAATTTCATCGGTAGAGCCAATGACTTGCCCGCCGTTCACGCCGCCGCCGGCGAACCACATCGTAAAGCCCCAGGGGTTGTGGTCGCGACCATTGCCCTTTTCATTGAAGGGCGTGCGTCCGAATTCCCCGCCCCAGACTACGAGCGTGTCCTTGAGCATGCCGCGACGCTTGAGAT
>JANPNU010000073.1:0-27285 GCA_031427615.1 Burkholderiales bacterium | reverse complement strand
CAAATGTGGCGTCACTGGCGTCGGCAAGCATTGATGAGGTAATGCCATATTGGGCAGGATTGGGTTATTACGCCCGAGCACGAAACATACATAAGTCAGCAATCATCATTTCGGAAAATTTCGAGGGGAACTTTCCTCGTCAATATGACAGTGTATTGGCACTTCCTGGTGTCGGCCGATCAACTGCAGCGGCGATTTGCGCATTTGCATACGGAGCCCCAATGCCTATCCTGGACGGCAACGTGAAACGGGTGTTTGCCCGATTCTTCGGTGTGGCGGGAGACATTCGATCAAAAACAATCGAAATTGCGATGTGGCGGATTGCCGAACGGGAGGCACCGAGAAAAAATATCGAAGCGTATATTCAAGGCCAGATGGACATTGGTGCCACGGTATGCACACCGAACGCACCAAAGTGCGCCATTTGTCCGCTTCAGAACGGCTGTATCGCACACCTTGAAAATCGCACTCACCAACTTCCGGAACGCATTCCAAAAAAAACTCGTCCTCATCGTCAAATTCAAATGTTAGTACTGCGCTCAGCCAATAACGTATTGATCGAGCGTCGCCCGCCTACAGGCATATGGGGCGGCCTCTGGTCGCTACCAGAGGCCGCTATCAAAAACGACGTGGTTGCCATGGCGAATTCGTTGTTTGCGGTGTCCCCGACGAAGGGGCAACTACCCACAGCACAAACACCAGTAGAACACGGCTTTACACATTACACGTTGACCATATTTCCAATTCAGCTCATGGTCGATTCACTGCCGCACAGCGTGGCAGAGGCGGGGCAAAAATGGATTTCTCTTGAAGACATCGAAGGTATAGCGTTGCCTGCGCCGGTCAAGAGTATTTTGCTGCGACTGAGAAATCAACAGCCGACGCCACCAAGGAGACCATCGATCGCGCGCTCAGCGGTGGATTTGACGCCTATTGGGTAAAACCCGTAAATCTTGACACGATTCGCAACGCGCTACTTCGTCGCATCGGATCGGATAAATAATCATTGCGCCTATCATGGTCGTGCCCTAAGCCATGCGGTTGTCAGATAAGCAGGCGGTCTAAAAAAATAACTTGATATGCAGGTCAGCTGCAATTACGCGAGATCGCGATGTCGCAACAATATTTGTTGCTCCCGACCCAGCATAGTTGCGAGCTCTTCAGCGATATAGACCGAGCGATGTTGCCCTCCGGTACAACCAATTGCAATAGTCAATGATGCACGGTTGTCGCCGGCAAATGAGGGAAGCCAACGCAAAATAAAACGAGCAATATCATCAACAAACTGACCCACTGTTAAATCCGCGCGCAACACTTGTTTTACCTGCGGGTCCTTTCCGGTCAATGGTCTCAATTGCGGGTCATAAAAGGGATTCATTAAAAACCGCGCATCAAACACAAGATCAGCATCCATTGGAATACCATGCTTGAAACCAAACGATTGCAACGTAAGCGGCAGGGTTGAGCGATCTAGTTTTAACCAATCTTTGATCCAGCCGCGCAGAGTATGTGCATTTACACTCGACGTGTCCATTCTGTGGCCGAGTACAGAAACGTCTGACAATAACCGGCGTTCTTCGCCGATACATGCCGTTATGCCACCTGATATGCGCTCCGCCAAAGGATGCGGTCGACGCGTTTCCGCAAAACGATGCGCAATTGACTCGTCATTCGCCTCCAGAAAAAGCAGTCTACAATCAATATTCCGCTCCAGTAAATTCTTAACCAACATAGGCAGGGCACCAACCGACTCTCCTGCTCTTATATCAATTGCTATCGCAATTTTTGGAAGGCCATTCATTTCTACTAACAGCAGCTCAACGAGCACGGCAGGCAAATTGTCGACGGCGAAGTAGCCCGCATCTTCCAGCGCCTTAAGTGCCACGCTTTTGCCTGACCCTGACAGTCCGCTAACTAAAATCAATTTCATGGGCGTGATCCTGGTGTTATCTCAACAGGCGATTAGCATTTGCTGGGCGCGTCGGCAGACGACGCAAAATGCAAACCCTCGCCTGCACCAATGTGCGGCTCACTTTGCTCGCGCATCTCAATCTCATGTCGGTCAAGAAAATCCTTGGTTGAGTCATAACCGCGCGTCTGCAAAATATAGTTCCTGACAGCGGCCTCTGCCAATACTGAGAGGTTTCGCCCGGCAACAACAGCCAGTGTAACCGTCGGAATTTCAACTCCTAGAATTGTCGTTGTGCTCGATTTTGTCTGCAGTCGGTCGAGCCCTTGAAAGTACTCTTTGGTCGGCCGCTCAAGGTGAACAATTAGCCGTAACGTCTTGCGCGGACGAACCGCTGTTTCGCCGAAAATAGCCTTGATATTCAAAACGCCGATTCCGCGCACTTCAAGAAAGTCGCGCAATAAGGATGGGCAGCGCCCTTGTATGGTCTCAGGACCAACCTGGTATAACTCAACAATGTCATCGGCGACAAGGCCTGCGCCACGGGAAATTAATTCAAGTGCCAGTTCACTTTTGCCGATCTGTGAATCTCCCGTTATTAAGGTGCCGAATCCCAATACATCCAAAAAAACCCCATGCGAAGTCGTGACTTCTGACAATTCTCGCTGCAAATACGGTCGCAGCAAATTGACAAATACGCGGCTCTTCTTGAGAGACAGGAAGAGCGGCGTACCATACTTGTCCGCCGCATCAACCAGATATTTAGGCGCATTCGCCCCGTCACATAAAAATATTGCTAGCGTCTCATTCGTACAGAGCGCCTCCAAACTAGCCGCCAAATGGGCGTCATCCAGATTTTCCAGATACTCGATGTCACTAATGCCCAACGCCTGAATAAAAATTGGGTGAATCAGATTTAAGTGTCCAACAAGGCCAACCCCCGGACGATTCAACGCGTCAGCAGGCAGAATTCGCATTGCGCCATTGCGTCCACCGAGCCAAGTCAGCGCGAGCTTGTCGCACCGATCTTCAAAAAGTTGCTGAACGTTTAATTGGGGCATCAGTTGAACCTGACTCGGGTTGACTTGCGTCTTGAGTTGACCAATTTGTCAATATTCCGTGCGCCGCCGTTGCGTCTTGAACCGTCAGCAACGTATCCCGGAAGTTGGAATCACTAAAAGCCTCGGCCAATTCTGACAATAGATTAAGGTGCTGCTCATTGGCATGCTCGGGCACTAGCATAGCAAATACGAGCTGGATATTTGTGCCGTCAGGGGATTCGAACGGCACTCCGTCTTTGGTCCGAATAAAGACGGCGATGGTATCTCGCAGCCCTTTGATTCTCCCGTGTGGAATCGCGACGCCATGCCCCAGCCCAGTTGAGCCAAGTTTTTCGCGCGCAAACAACGCGTCAAAGACTTTGGCGCGCGCAATACGGTTTTCATTTTCAATCAACAAACCAATCTGTTCAAATAGCCGCTTCTTGCTTGACACCTCCAGATCAAGCAAAACGTGGCTCAATGGTAGATATTTTGCGAAATTTGCTGATGGCATATGTCTGCAACCACGGACCTGACTAGCGCCGCGAAATTGGAAAGGTCATAGTTTACGCCCCGAGCCGGTGTTGCGCGACCTATTGCAAACATTTCCACAACAATTCACAACCCTTCGCCCCATCTACTCCCGAAAATTAAAGCAGTTAAACTTTTTGTGCCCATAAAAATGTCCGCGTAACCGACAGCGGTGCGCGGACAAAATGATAAAAAACTCGGCAATTAATCGTCGATGGCGACGCGTTTTGGCGCTTCACTCACGTGTTTACTTTTTATTTTTTCCTTGTGCTTAACAATCTGACGGTCAAGCTTATCCACCAATAAATCGATGGCCGCGTACATGTCAGCATCCGCGCTTTCAACAAAAATATCCTTGCCGGAAAGATGCACATTCGCCTCAATTTTTTGCCTTAATTTTTCTACCGTCAGTATCATATTGACATCAATGACGTGGTCGAAGTGCCGGTTTATGCGAGTCATTTTGCTGGCGACGTAATCACGCATTGAAGGCGTAATTTCGAGATGATGGCCTGTCATGTGCAAATTCATATGCCAATCTCCTTTCGAATGGACACATCAAATGTCCTGAATGTTGGCCTCCGTGCAGAGGCGAAAAAACGATTCTATAAAATTAAGATACGCCGAAAATGATTGTCACGCAAGCAAAAAAATGTCGTGGTCCAACGCGACCATTTGCACTTGTTCAAAAAATACTCTAGAACGACTTCCGCAAACTCGCCGGCTGAATATGTAATGACTCTCGGTACTTTGCAATGGTTCGTCTGGCAACCAAAATTCCCTGCCCCGAAAGAACATCCGCAATCTTGCTGTCCGAAAGAGGTTTTTGATGATCCTCAGCTTCAACCAATTGTTTTATCAGGGCACGAATCGCGGTCGCTGAGCAGGCTCCTCCGGCTTCTGTCGCCACGCACGAGCCGAAAAAATACTTCAATTCAAATACCCCGCGTGGGGTAAGCATATACTTTTGTGTGGTTACCCTTGAAATGGTGCTCTCATGCAAACCGACCTGCTCGGCAATTTCGCGCAGTACGAGCGGGCGCATTGCGACCTCTCCGTGATCAAAAAAATGTCGTTGATTTTCAACGATGGCCTCGGTCACCTTAAGAATTGTCTCGAACCGTTGTTGAATATTTTTTACCAACCAACGCGCCTCCTGTAACTGGCCACTTAAATTTTTTCCGTCTACGTCACGACTTTTCTGAATGAGGTTCGCGTAAAACTTGTTAACACGCAACTTCGGCATCGCCTCCTCATTGAGGGTGGCCCGCCAGAGTCCGCGCACTTTTTTCACAATCACATCTGGAACGATGTAACGAATATCGCTTACACCAAATGCCCGTCCCGGCTTGGGATCTAACGAAACTATCAAAGCTCGAATTGCTTTTAATTCGTCGTCGGAAATTCGCAACCATTTCTTCAACTTTGCAAAGTCACGCTTTGCCAATGCATCCAGGTGGTCTTTAACCAACTTTCGTGCAACATCACGATGCGGCGTGACAGCCGGGAGCGCTTCAATTTGTAAATCAAGACACTCTGCCAACGATCTCGCACCAACCCCCGTTGGGTCGAGGTGTTGAATATGTCGAAGGGCGATATTGAGTTCGTCTCGTAAATGCTCGCCCGCCAAATTTCCCTCCCCAGCATCCGCCGAAGGATTTGCCTGCAGCAGGTCAACCAAATCATCCATCTCACAGGTTAAATAACCGTCGTCATCGAGATGTACGATCAGGAAGGCGGCGATTTGCCGATCCCGTGTCGACAAGGATGTCAGGGGAAGCTGTTGCAAAAGATGTTGCTGCAGCGACAGCCCCGCCTCTTGCGCGCGTCCAAATTCATCGTTGTCATTACGTTCATCATCGCCACTTGGCGAGTTGCGGGCGAAGCGATCGCCAAATTCACCTGTGCGCTCGCTACCAAAACCATATTCATCACGACTGTCGTCTTGCGCGTCAATCTGAGTCGGTTGAAAATCCTGCTTCTCAACATTATTGTCGTACAAATTATCTGCAGATGTGTGACTAACCTTGTCGATCCGCTCGAGCAATCTGCAGTCAACATCGTTTGCCACCGCACCATCCTGATCATTCTGCCCGTCGTTGTCATCTCGCTCAAGCAGCGGATTTTCAAGCAGAAATTTTTCCAATTCCTGATTTAGCTCGGGGGTCGACAGCTGCAGTAATTTTATTGACTGTTGCAGTTGCGGCGTTAACGCAAGATGTTGAGATTGCCTGAGATGAAGCGAGGGTTTCATTAATATTGTCTACAACCGAAAATGCTCACCAAGGTAAACCTTGCGCACAGTCTCATCCGCAACAATTTCTGCGGGTTTGCCCATCGCGAGCACTCTTCCTTGATTGATGATGTACGCATGATCACAAATGCCGAGTGTTTCACGCACATTGTGATCTGTTATCAACACACCGATCCCACGCTTTTTCAGGAATTTAATGATTTCTTGGATATCGATAACGGCAATCGGATCTACGCCGGCAAATGGCTCGTCTAGCAAAACGAATCGCGGCTCGACCGCAAGCGCACGGGCAATCTCAACGCGCCGCCGCTCGCCTCCAGAAAGGCTGATAGCCGGATTGTTGCGTAAATGGCTGATATGCAATTCATCCATCAGCGCATCGCGTTTTTTGGCAATTTCGTCAGCCGATAGTCCACGTAACTCAAGTACGGCCTGAATATTTTCCGAGACGGTCAACTTTCGAAATATCGACGCCTCCTGAGGCAGGTAGGCCACCCCCAGCCGTGATCGTTGATAAATAGCCAACCGCGTTAGATCATTGTTGTCCAAGTAAATTTCGCCACCGTCGGCCGGTACCAGCCCGACGATCATATAAAAGCATGTTGTTTTCCCGGCACCATTTGGGCCAAGCAAACCTACCACCTCGCCGCTCTTCACTTCAAGCGACACATCGTGGACAACCACGCGTTTTTTGTAGGATTTACGCAGGTTATTTGCCCGCAGAATACTCGGCAATTCATCTCCTGCCGGCTTCACTGTTGTGGCACCGCCCACAACTTGCAGATCGTCTGGTGCATTCATTGGCTATTTGCTGGTCTGAGACTGTGCAGTTGCCGGTTTATCAACACGAGGCTGAATAACAATACGCACCCGTCCTGCCGTGTCTGCTATCGGTATCGCCTTGCCATCTTTGCCTATTTTTCCGCCCGGTGCACGCCCATCGGCAAGCATGACTTCGGTTAACGAATTATAAAAAATGTAGTCGCCCGACAAAACATCATTGCCGTTTTTTAGCTGCGCACGGTTAAATAACTTGACCGTATTGGCGGCTTGATCAAATTCGGCACGATCGGCGGCACCCTCCATAAAATCCTCAAAACCTTCGCGCTTTTCACGAAACAATATTTGACTGGTACTCAAGCCACTCAACTCAGCAAAAATATTATTTTGTGCGTCGCGTTTCAGGATCATCCTGTCCGCGGTAATGCGCATCGTGCCCTGCGTGAGCACAACCGCGCCTTCTAATGTCTGCACATTCGTAGCGAGCTCCGACTTTGCCGACGCAGCCTCAATTTCGATTGGCTTGGTCCGGTCCGCTTTTTCAGCATAACTGCTAAAACCAAACGATGTGGCAACAATCAAGGAAATTTTACCAATGCAAATGACCATTCTGAATCCAAACATTGATGTTGTTGTCAATGCAACTTTTTGCATATTCGTTCTCATATCGTATTATGGTTTTCCGCTACGGAGCGTGGCTTTTAAACGGGTAAGCGACAATTCGCGGGTGTTGCTATTTAATTCAAATCTTGACGCATGCATGACACCCTGAACACTCTCGATAACAACTCCATCATTCGATAGCGCCAAATTTTTTTCCGGAACCAACAGCAGCGTCGGCGTTCGCATTTGCATTGCCGGGGAATGTCCGGTCGCATCAGCATTCACCACTACACCACCCTCCATCGCGATTTCATCGCCGCCCTTGATAACGCGGCCGATTGGTGCACGAGCAATAACGGTAGGCCGATCCAGAGCCGTCGCGGTAAAAACAATACTCTCTAAAACCGACGAATCGTCGTCAGGGAAGTGCGCCATTTTATCTGCCGACACCACGTATTGCACATCGCCGGACGGGGATAGTTTTTGTGCCGTGAATTTTTCAACCACGACGTCCGGATCATGACGCTTATTGGCGAGCGTTCGTGCCGCGTCGTCCTCTACAAACCGCGATAACCAGAATGTCATTACCGCTAGCAATAGCAGTATTCCCATCGGTAACAATGGCAACGCGCGACCGTTCATTGCATTAAATCTCGCATCGAGGGGAGTGGCAGCGCGCGGTCCTGAATTGCCACAACCACACTTTTTAATGGCGCGCTGGCAGCGCCATATTGAAGTTCAACGGCCTTGGGCAACTGGGATCTGGAAAAATCCGTCGGGGCTGTTGAACCGGTCCGCTCTGGCCAGCTTGCTAGCCATTGATCATGGTCATCCAAATAACGGAAACGTCCCTCACTACCCGGCCATGCCGCGAGCAACCTGTCACTTTGTTTATTTTGGCGGCCAAATTCAGGCGCAAGGTCAATCAAGTACAACTTCGTTTCGCCGCTGGATGGATCAAACTTCAGCTCAAACTGATATTGTGCAGGCGCCAGTGTTTGTTTGTTATGGGATTGAATGGACATTCCGCTTAATTTGCGGGCATCGCCGACTAGCGGCGGCGTTCGATCCAATTTTTTGGGGTTATTTGGAGGCAAAATCGTTAACCCAACCGTCTCTCGAAACCATTGCAAGCGCATGAGTTGGTCACGGGCATTGGTGGTTTCAACCGCCCCGACCTCGGCCACCCGAATTGCCTGCACCACCCCCGACGCCAAAATGCCGGCTACCATAAAAAAAAGCGCCATTGCTGTCAACACCTCAAGCAAAGTAAAGCCCTGCACTCGCTGTGCAATGAACATTGGACGTACGCGGTCAGCCCCGACCCTGGCCTTTCGATTTCGATTAGGCAGGCATGGGCGATCGGGGTGATCCCAAAGATTGCGTTTAAATCGGCCAAACATTAAGTGGTTACAATCGTGCACTTTGAGTACGATTTTTGCTTTGTGAAGCTGTCATCATAGCGCGTTATGGCTGTTTTCTCCATGGCTGAATGTATCTGTGATTACGTCTGCCAGGGCAGTCGTGATTCCGATAATTGTGTGGAAGTTGCCTATACTGCCGCATGCGTCGAACACTATTAACAGATTTTCAGCATGGGCAAGGGTTCGTACTGGTCGCGACATTATTCGCCGTTGCCATTATCTCGATCGCCGCCGCCTATTTTGCCTCTCGCGTTGACGTGCTGCGAACCAGCGCGGTCGAGGCTCAACTATGGGCGACTGCCGAGCGGGAAGCATTTTCCTTGCGCGAAACCTTATTGCATGCGACATCCATCCATCCGCGAGACGAGCGCGGCTTGGTTGTGCCATCAGGCGTACTTGCCACTGATGGCCGCCACTACCGCCTTTCTGACACGTTAATTCTTCGAATTCAGGACGAACGGGGATTAATCGCCGTAAACGTGACGGAACGTCGACTGCTAGCCCGATTTTTCACCTCTATTGGCATCCCTAGCGATCACCATGCCCGCATGGTCGACGGGCTTATTGATTACATCGATGACGATGATTTTAAGCACCTAAATGGAGCCGAAAAAGACGATTACCTTGCCGCAAAAAAGCCTTTGCCAGCCAATGATTTTTTGCGTTCAAGGGAAGAGCTGACAAACATAGCCGGCTGGGAGCAGCTATTCGCAGCTGTTGATAAGGCAGACTCAACCGATGACGGCAGTAATTTCGGGATTCGCGCCCGCTTTCTTGGGCTTTTTTCAACCGCCCGTCACTTTGGCATCAACGTTAACTCCGCGCCCGCAGCCGTGCTTTCGGCCATCCCAGGGATTGACTCCACCCGAGTAGGTGCCTTGATTGATCAACGTAAAATTGCGCCGTTTACGAATTTGAACCAACTCTTACCATTCGCAAATGGCCGTCTGGATGACGAAATAGTCGGGTTAGTAGGCGCTAACGATTGGCGCATCACCATAGCCAAAGCGGGGCTGCCGTTCCTGCTAGAATGTCAGCTGACAATTTCACCCGGCGATCGCGACCGGCCAACGAGGCTAAAAGAATGTCGCCGCCGCTCGCCGGAAGCGATGGTGGATGGAGCGCCCAATGAAATTTCGCTGGCATTAAGTCTGCACGGCAATAATTTGCGTGGGCGCTCTGCGCCCAGTAGTGAACCGTTCCAAACAGAATCTAGGAAGCCAAAATTTGCCGACCAGAATGAACGTCAAGAATCCAATCGCGCCAATGAAACGCCAGCGCCAACGTGGTTGGCTGAAGTCATTGCGCCTGCCTGAACTAAGTTTTGGCAACAGCAGGACTTTTAATCTTGCTGAGCATTTTGTCCATCGCCCCACCGGGGTGACCGCACCAACAATCAGTGTCCGCTCGTTGACTAAAAAATATTGGGTATTGTCACGGGCACTCTATATCGTTCGCATTATTGATTTAAGAGGCGTGCCGGCTTCTAAGCGAAATGCCGCAATAGTACTTGCCCAAACCGCGTGGACTCCATTCACCGAGACGGCGCATTACGTCATTCCGCAGCAAGATAGGGCGCTTTTATGCGCTTGGAACACCGCCGTTGTTTCAACGGCTCAATTACAAAATGACGTTGACTCTGAAAACGTGACAGTATTGCCCGAAGCCGCGCTTCGCCTTGCCCCCATAAGCTCTGATGATGCCACGGCGTTATCGCATCCAGGCCAAACAGTTGAAATTGCTGAAGCGCTGGACGGCGTTATCGCAACTGTTGCGTTTGCGACCCAGATAACCGCAGAACAATGGTGGCCAACGATTCCGTCGTCCGCATCGTGGCTTAATTTTCAGCGTAGCTCGAGTCTTCCCGCCGACGCCCGATCTAACCTACCGCCCACACAAACGATTGGCTGGCGCCGTGCGCCCATCGGTTATTCCGGTGGCGCCATGCAAAACACAACCACCGCGTGGGAATGGCGAACAATTGCCATTGCTGCTTGGTTGTTGGTAGTTCCAACCATCTGGTACACAAACGAATGGCGTCAAGTTTTTGCCATGACCAATGAAGCGCGCGGCAAACTGAGCGTGACCGAACGAGAACTTAACGCAACACTTGGCGCTCGCGCACAGGCATTAGACGGACTCGACCGCGCCAGAAATATGGCCGCGTTATTCAACCGGCCGGATAATTTATTGTTATTTGCATTGGTAAATGACGTGCTTACGCAAACGACGCAATCAGGCACGCTTCAATTGGCCGAATGGGACCTGCGTGGGCCACAATTAAAATTTGCCTTAGTCGCACCTGGTGGGGGCGCACCGACTGCCACCGCCCTGGTAAAGGCGCTTGAACTCGCAAAAACAGTGCGTGACGTTGAGGTCAACGTTGACGGCGCGCGAATTGTTGTCAGCCTGCGAGTGGTGCCGTCCAATCCAACGACGGAATTGCCCGTCGCAAATACAATTCCCGCTACGGCGATTGCGCCGAAACCAGGAAGCAAAAAATGAGCAGCACAACCAAGTCCCCTTCCGTTGTGCAATTTCGCCAAGAATGGCGTGCAAACAGTCGCCTGCGTTATGGTGTTTATCTGGTCGTGGGAATTGTCTGGGTCTATGGAATCCTGCTGGTACGGGATCAAGCAGAAATTGCGCGCAGCGCCTGGCAAGCCGTGGAATTCCGTAACGTGCGTGCGCGTGAGACGGCCAATTCGGCAGATTGGTTAACCAGAGCGCAGGACGTTACTTCGTCAATTGGCGACTATGAACAATTGTTGTGGCGCGAAGGCAGTATTGGCTTGTCACAGGCGTCCTTTCAGGAGCGTGTCACGCAAAGTTTTTCCGCCGCCGGACTGGTGGTGCGATCGGTGCGGGTTGCGGCAGCGACGGATGCATCTGTTTCTAATGAACTGGCTGAAATTGTTCCTTTGCGAGCGCGTGCACAGGTTGAATTTCGTCCAGCAAGTTTTTATCCTTGGCTGGCATCCATTGGCGCAACGCGCGCTGAAAAACGGCCAACCATGTCCATTGAATCCTTGACTATACGTATTGGCAGCTTCGGTCAACCATCCATTGCCGATATTGAGCTCATTGGGTTTGCCCTTAAATCTGGGGCACAATCCGCCCCAAAGTCAGACGGGACCAGCAACCTTAGAACGCCAGCGACACTAAAGCGGGATGACCCAAAATGAACCAATTGATCAAATTTTGGTTGTGGGTAAGCGCCATCTATTTGGTTGTCGTTGTCGCATTTGCCCCCACGCCGGCACCGCCGGGGCAGGCGGGATGGCCAATAGGGGAAGGTTGGATGGTGCCCCGACTGGGCGTGCCTGACCCGCAAGTCCCGCAGATCGTTTCCGGATTAATACGGGCAAACCTGTGGGGGGGGCAAGCCGACATCGCGTCGTCAACAGACGATCGTGCGTCGCAATGGAGGCTGGCGGGTGTCGCCGGTGTCGTCCGCGAGCGCGTCGTGCTGGTTCAATTTGGCGACAATCGCATTTTGCCGCTAAAGGCTGGTGAAAAATTTCCTGACGGTACACCCATTATCGAAGTTCGTGAAAATGGTGTGTGTGTCACTCTTTCCGGAAAGCGGCGCTTTTTACCGCTGGGCGGACAAACCATTCCAACAGTCTGGTAGGCTGAGATAGTATAGAAATTATGAAAATTCATTACTTCCCTTTTGTGCAATCGATGCGCGGATCGTGGCCCACATTCGCGGCGTGCCTGCTGCTTGTGGCCGGGTGTGCCGATACGAAATCGACGCTGCCGCCAAAACTTGAACTGCCCCCCCGTTCCATTGACCAAACCAGTGAACTTTCGCGGGTCGAATCGGCAACGCAGGCGCGATCAACTTTAGTTATTGCAAATCCATCACCGCCAAGTGCGCCGATAAAACTACCAGTACCCGCCTTGACGCAGGCGTCCGGGTCGACGGCAGCGGATATCACCCTAAATTTTGACGAACTACCGTTGCCCGCATTTATTCAAGCCGTTTATGCAACGGCATTAAAAAAGAATATCAGCATCGACCCTGCTGTGATTGCGCGCAAGGATTTGGTGACCCTTCGCAGCGGCAAACAAATGACCGCTGCAGAAGCCGAGTCCAGCGTACGCTTGCTACTGAAAACCTATGGGGTGGCGGTGCAAGATGTTGGTGGCCTGGTTCGTATCGTTCCGGACAATACCAACGTCGGTTACCTGCCTGAAATTCGCCGCGGCCGGGCGCTGCCAGAAACACCACTGCCGTTGCGCCCAATTTTTCAGATGATTGAAATGCAAGCCGTGCGGGGCAACGAGGTCACCAGCTATTTAAAAACGTTGTTTGGCGACAAAATTCGCGTTATGGAAGACCCGGTGCGCAACGCCTTGCTGCTATCCGGCAATGGGGACGATGTTCAGGCCGCGCTTGACGCCATCCAGGTCTTGGATCAACCGTTGTTCAGGGGTCGCAATTCGATTCGCATTTCGCCGACAATCTGGTCGGCGGATGAAATGGCAAAACGATTGACGGAAATTTTGACTCAAGAAGGTTATTCGGTTGGTACCGGTAGTGCTGGTGGCGTGCAATTTCCAATCACACTGCTGCCTGTTACCGGAATTAATAGTGTAATTGTGTTCGCCCAATCCAAAGAAATTGTTGATCACATTGTTGAGTGGTCAAAGGTGCTCGATAAGCCGGCTGAAAAAAGTGTCGGTCGGTCATTTTTTAGTTACCAGGTGCGTAATACGGACGCGTCGCGTTTGGCAGAAACAGTACAGCAATTGCTTTCCGGGACGCCGACTCGCGCGCCGACGGCGACCGGGGTCGCTGCGCCCGTCACAAACAATAGCGGGGTTGTTGTTGACAAAGCCACCAACACTATTTTATTTCGCGCCAGCGGTGAGGATTACACCGACATTGTCAGATTACTTCGAGAGTTGGACCGCACCGCACGGCAGGTGATGATTGAAGTCACCGTGGCACAGCTGGATATCACGGACAGCCTAAATGTTGGTGTTGATTGGATTTTTAAGCGCTTAAACAGTAGCGGACTCAATGTCACCGCGTTGGGTGGCAATGCGGCTGGCAGCGTTTCTGCAGGATCAACGATCGGTGGCGGAACCGGATCTATTACTGGATTTATTGTTGGACAGCTAGATGGCATGGGCGCGCCACGGGCAATTTTGACCGCGTTGGCTGGCAACACCAAGGTCAACATTCTGTCGAGCCCGCGGTTGATCTCTCGCAACGGCGAACCCGCCAGCATTCAAGTGGGCAAGTCCGTGCCAATCCAAACCCAATCACAAACCAGCGCTGCGACCGGCGGCGGCGTGATCTCCAGTATCCAGTATCGGGATACCGGCACAATTTTAAAAATCAAGCCCGTTATTCATTCGTCTGATCAAGTCGACATGGATATTTCCCAGGAAGTCAGCGACGTCTCGTCCGCATCCAGCGGCGGCATTGCTTCGCCAACCATCACCAAGAGCAGCCTGGATACCAAGCTGACGCTCAAACATGGCTCAACGTACGTACTGGGCGGCCTCATCACCAACCGAACTGACAAAACAAACAGTGGTGTTCCATTTCTAAAAGACATTCCAATTCTTGGCCAAGCGTTCAAGAAAAGTGAAGACACAACAACTCGTAGCGAGCTGATTCTACTGATTACGCCGTATATCATCAGCGACGATGGTGAGGCGCGCGCGGTTACGGATGCGTTTCGTAAGGTGTTGGGTGCCTGGGCGAAGGATCCGGTGCCTCCAGCCGCAGCAGCTCCGCCATTGCCGCTTCCAACAGAAAAATAAGAAATTCCTGTTGGAAGTAAATACTATTTCTGTCGACTTTCGGCGATCGCCGCCAGCACCACTTCTGGCGTTAATAACTCCGGCAGCACACGCGGTTCGCCCTGAGGCGGGTACAGAACGTATAGCGGCACTCCATTTCGACCAAATTCAGCCAAGGCTGCAGTAATATTTGCATCGCGCTTGGTCCAATCCGCCTTCATACGAACCACGTTTGCCTCCGCCATTTTTTTCACCACATCGTTTTGATTCAATGCAATTCGTTTGTTGACCTGACAGGTAATGCACCAGGTCGCGGTGAAATCCACAAAAACAGATTTTCCCTGGCCGCGCAATTCGGCAATTTTTTCTTTTGAAAATGGTACCCAACCATCGTCACTTATGGTGGCTTGGCTGGCAACAACCTGGTCCGCATTCGCGCCAAGCCAGACCGCAGTCAGGCCAACCGCGACGATCAGCGCGCTGAACATCGAAGCCAATCGATGTTTTGTAGTCTGCCACCGCCCAAACGCCCAAGCCGATAACGCAATCAAGGTCAAACCAACCAGCACAGTTGCCACGCCGTCATTGCTGGTTTGTGCACCGAGCACCCAGACCAGCCAGACCACCGTGGCGTAGAGCGGAAAGGCCATGAATTGTTTAAATGTTTGCATCCACGCACCGGGCTTGGGCAAGTGGCGCAATAGCGCCGGGAAAAACGCCAGCAAAACCACCGGCAACGCGAGCCCAATTGCGATTACGAAAAAAATCAACAGCGCAATCGGCGCACTTTGGCCAAGCGTAAAACCGACTGACGCGCCCAAGCCGGGTGCCATACACGGGGTGGCCACCACTGTCGCCAATACACCCGATGAAAATGCACCAGCAACTGGGCTCTTCTGCGCGCGCATTTCGGCCTTGCCTGCGGCGGCTTGAAGCGTCAAACCCATCTCAAACACACCTGACAGATTTAACGCCATAACGAAAAATAACACCGCAAGTGCCGCAACAAAAATCGGCTCCTGAAGCTGGAAGCCCCAACCGATGGATTGTCCGGCGGCACGCAGTAACAACATCAATGCCGCCAGCAGCATGAATGACAACACGACGCCAATTAAAAATGCCACGCCTTGTCGCCGCAAGATACGATTGTCACCATGGGCGGTTTCAACAAAACCCAGCACCTTGATGCCAAGCACTGGGAAAACACACGGCATCAAGTTGAGCAACAAGCCACCCAAAAACGCCAACAAAAGAGCAGAAACAAAGGTCACCTCGGACAGGCCATTTCCAGGCATTTTCGCCTCAATCGACGCGCCATTACTTGTGTTTGCTTTTTTGTTTTGGTTTATCGTCACCGCCGCACCGTACACAACCGGTGCCGAAATCGTCACCGCGCGGGCATGAATAGGCGCGCCCCAGCTTGCTCCTGTCCCTTCCGCCACCAGCACGCCATCCAGCGTCTTAAGGTCATTGTTGCGCGGCTCGGCAAGTGTGACGTCAAGATAAAAGCCACCGGGAGTTCTCGTCAACACTGTCTTTACTGCGTTGGCAATCACGTCGTCTCGATACGGGTAAAACGCGACATCAACGTTGGCTGGCAACGCGGTTGTTGAATCAATGCGCAACTGCAGGTTGTCTATTTTTGCCGTGACGCCACTCAGCGTTGTTTTTGGCAGAGCCGTATTGGCAGTCGAGAATGCAGCAGCCCAGCGGGTGTCGGCCATGGGTGACGATACCACCGCGGGCAGTGTTAGCGTCAGCACGCCCTCTTCGGGAATACACACATCCGCACAGACCAGCCAATTCGCCTTTGCCGTAAACGTTGCCGATTCACCCGCCTTAAAATTAGCCGGCGTTTGAATCGTCACCAGATGCAAAACCTCGCCCTCGTAACCAAAATTCATCAGCGGACCGAGCGGTAATTTTTTTGGGTACGGCCACTGAATGTCGCCAGCACTGAAGCCGTCCGGCAGTGTCCACTTCAGTCGGGTCGGCAAGCCGGAGTCGCCCGGGTTGCGCCAATAGGTATGCCAGTGATCAATGATTTTTAGCCGCAGCGCCGCCTCGATCACTTTGCCTGGCTCAAACGCCGCGTGACGCGCGATCAACTGGGCTTCAACATGCGGTGTTTTAACAACGGCTTGCGGGCCGTTTGGTGTCGATCCCAAAACGGGAGACACCCAGCCCATGGCGATAAAAATAGTCACAGCCAGTTTTACGATCATTGCGCGATTCATCACAGACACCATTTTTTATAAAGGTACGTTGGCGACAACAAGGCCATGTGTGACAACCTGACTGGCAAGGCGTTCTCGATAGATTCAACTCGGAATCGGGCGACCAGCAGTTGGAAATTTTGGTGCCCACAGTCGGATTCGAACTGACGACCTACCGCTTACAAGGCGGTTGCTCTACCCCTGAGCTATGCGGGCTTTTTACGAAGAGCGATATTCTAACGCGTTCGAGGCCGTTATGGCGATTTTGGCTTCGGTTTCACCACCTTGTCGCCAAAAACGTCCATATCGGTTGCCAAGCGTTGGTAGCCCATTTGTCGAATTAAAAAAGTGTAGCGTGGTAATTGTGGTGGTGCGGCCAATTCAACTTCAGTCTCGTAAAGACCAACCATAAACGGACCGGCCGTTTGCGCGTCCGTCAAATTTGGTCGAATGTCGCTCACCGGTCGTGCGCGCCAACGAACCGTGACCGCTCCCAGCACGGTTTCGCCTTCTGGACGCTCCATGGGATTAATCGTGCGCAAAAATTCCAGTGCGTTGACCTCGGCTGCCGCACGGTTATTGTTAAATTCGATGCGATGCAAGCTGTCGAAGCTGGCGTTAATCCAAGTAAAAAGCGCCAATCCGGCAGTCGTCAGAATGACCAATGCAACAATGGCTTCCAATAGCGTAAATCCGTGTGCCTTGGCAGGTGTGTCACGGATCACAATTGTTTCAGCGGCGTTCATGACGCCCTGGCTTCACATTGCGGGGCCGTCAAGACGTAATTCTTGCTCACGCCATTTGCGGCAGTAATGGTAACGCCTCCGCCTTCACACCAACCGTTTTCTCGATAGACAATTGCGCCAACCGAAACAAACTGCCAGTCAGAAGGAAATTTTTGCAGATGACTACGCACGTTTGTTTTGTCCAGCCGCAGGGCACGGCCGGTCGAGAACGCTCGATACGGCAAATCATTTAGCTCAGACTCGACTTCGCGCCATTGTGTGTTACTGGTAAAACTATCCAGAAAACGTCCAAAGTTTGGCAGCGCGATGCCGGCAACCGCGGCAATCAGCGCCATCACCACCAACATTTCCAGCAGGGTGAATCCGCCAACAGCCGGTCCACTCGTGGGGAATTTTTTGCTCCCGTGGTTGCCGGGGGCGTATTTAAAATCAGCAGTCATGTCCGGATTTTAAGCCACCGCGACAGGTTAAGACTGGATTGCGCACGAAAGCGCAGTGCCCACGGTATTATTTATGCGATTTTTGCCCGCTCCAACATCGCGTGCAGCAATACATTACAACCTGCGGTGATGTGTTCGGGTTTGGCATCTTCGATTTCGTTATGGCTAATGCCATCCTTGCAGGGAATAAAAATCATGCCGGCTGGTGCCAGTCTTGCCATATAGACGGCATCATGCCCGGCACCCGATACCACCGGCATGTTCGAGTATCCCAACTTCGCAGCAGCGCGCGCCACGGCGTCGACACAATCCACGTGAAATGGCTGGGCCGGATAGTGTGATACCTGTTCGATCGTGATCGGCAATTTGCTTTCGGCAGAAAGCGTATCCGCGGCGGCGCGAATGTCAGCATCCATCGCATCAACCAGCTCATTGGTGGCATTGCGTAAATCGATCGAAAATTTCACGCGGCCCGGAATCACATTACGGCTATTCGGATGAACCTGCACCATACCGACGGTGCCACGACCATGCGGCGCACGACGCAAAGCGATGGCCACCACCTCCTGCATTAATTTCGTTGCGACTTGTAGCGCGTCTTTGCGCAACGCCATTGGAGTTGGGCCGGCATGCGCCTCCATTCCGTTTACTATGCAGTCATACCATCGAATCCCCAACACACCAGTGACCACACCAATCGTTACGTCGTTGTCTTCCAACACCGGGCCCTGTTCAATATGCGTTTCAAAATAGGCACCTATCGGATGGTCTCCCGGTTCTTCGTTGCCCAGGTAACCAATACGTGTCAGCTCGTCTTTCACGGACTTGCCTTCCGTGTCGGTCGCCGCATAGGCGTGCTCCAACGAAAACGCTTTGGCAAACACCCCCGAGCCCATCATTACCGGCACAAAACGGGAACCTTCTTCATTGGTCCAGAACGCCACTTCAATTGGTGCTTCGGTCTCAACACCGTGATCATTCAATGTGCGCACGACTTCGATGCCCGCCAGCACGCCATAGTTGCCATCAAATTTTCCGCCGGTCGGTTGCGTGTCAATATGGCTGCCGGTGACAATCGGTGGCAACGCATTATTCTTGCCGTCGCGGCGCATAAAACCGTTGCCAATTTTGTCGATCACCACGGTCATGCCCGCATCTCTGGCCCAAGACAACACCAAATCGCGCCCCTGTCGGTCCAGGTCGGTGAGTGTGAGGCGGCATACGCCGCCTTTTGGCGTCGCGCCAATTTTGGCCAGCTCCATCAGTGACGCCCACAATCGATCACCGTTGATACGCATCGCATCGATTCCTGGTTTGGTTTTTGTGTCCATGCTGCTCTCCTGGCTGGTGTTGCTTAACGCTTGACTGCGGTTGGTTGCAGATCTTTGGCACGTAACGCGCCCGCCTGAAAATTTGTACCAAACGCGGGACGCTTGATATAACGACCCTTGCCAATCTCGGCCGTCAGGTCGCCATTGGCAAACACCACCCGACCCTGACTGATGGTGTGACTGGGGATACCGCGCACTTTGCGCCCTTCAAACACATTAAAGTCGACCTTGCTGTGCTGGGTTTTCGCCGAAATAGTCTTGGTGCCCTGCGGGTCCCACACCACCAAGTCTGCATCCGCCCCAACACTGATCGCGCCCTTTTGCGGGTAAATATTAAATAACTTGGCAGCGTTGCTCGACGTGATCGCGACAAATTCACTCGGCGTCAAACGCCCGCTGTTGACACCCGCATCCCAAATCACCGCCATGCGTTCCTCGATGCCGCCACAGCCGTTGGGAATCTTCCTGAAATCATCCTTGCCCGCCGCCTTTTGGACAGCGCAGAAGGTGCAATGATCGGTCGCGGTCGTGTGCAACTGGCCCGATTGCAGACCGCGCCAAAGCGCCTCCTGATGTTCTTTTGGTCGAAACGGCGGGCTCATCACATAAGCGGCAGCGTGCGCAAAGTCAGGATGGCGATAAACACTGTCATCGATCAACAAATGACCGGCCAACACTTCGCCATACACACGCTGGCCGCGTGCACGCGCACGGGCAATCGCATCTGCCGCCTCGATACACGATACGTGCACCACGTAAATCGGCACACCAATCACTTCCGCAATCGCAATCGCCCGATTGGCGGCCTCACCCTCGACCATCGGCGGACGCGACAGCGGATGCCCCTCCGGACCGGTGATGCCCATCTTCGCGACTTCCTGTTGCAACAGGTAAACAAGCTCGCCATTTTCAGCGTGTACCGTCGGCATGGCGCCCAGCTCCAGCGCGCGTCTGAAGCTATTTACCAATGTTTCGTCGTCACACATGATGGCGTTTTTGTACGCCATAAAATGTTTGAAGGTGTTGACCCCCTCGCTGTTGACGAGTGTGCCCATGTCGCGATGCACCGAATCACTCCACCAGGTCACCGCAACGTGAAAACTGTAATCGGCGGCCGCCTTTTCTGCCCAGCCGCGCCAGGTGTGATAAGCCTCCAGCAGTGGCTGCTGCGGGCTGGGAATCACAAAATCAATAATGCTGGTGGTGCCGCCCGCCAAACCGGCAGCGGTCCCGGTGAAAAAATCATCCACCGCCACTGTTCCCATAAACGGCAGCTGCATATGCGTGTGTGGATCAATGCCGCCGGGTAATACATATTGGCCGGACGCATCAATGGTGCGTGCGCCAGACGGCGCTTGTTTTCCGGCATCCGCACCAACCGCAACAATTAATCCATCAACACACAGGACGTCGGCCTTGAATTCACGATCAGCATTCACAACCGTGCCGCCGCGTATGAGTAAAGATGTCGTCATATTATTTCTCCATTAATTCAATTTGTTTGGTGGCGGTCAAAACGCCGGGGCAGGTGTTGGGGCTTGCATTTGGCTGTTCATGCCGACGCGATACACCAGTGCCGCAATCGCCACCCCAACAAACCAGGCATAGGTATAAACCGTTTTGAAAAAATCCCCAACGTCCGGAAACGTCTGCGGAAATGCCGCATTCAGAAATCCGGGAACATTCGGCAAAACGCCGAGTACAAACGCGCTGACCGCAACCCAATTCCAACCGGCGCGATAGGTATAACAACCATTCGATCGGTAAAGATCATCCACTTTTAATTCGGTACGCCGGATCAAATAATAATCAACAATCAAAATACCCGCCACCGGTCCCAGCAGCGCAGAGTAGCCAATCAGCCATGTAAAAATGTACCCCTGCGTGGATTCCAACACCTTCCACGGCATCATGGCAATGGCAATACCGGCGGTGATAAATCCGCCGGTCTTATAGGAAATACGTTTTGGATTTAATGCCGAAAAATCGTAGGCCGGTCCGACCAGGTTTGCTGCGAGGTTGACGCTGATGGTGTCAATCAACAAAATGATGAGTGCGATCAACACGGCGGCGCCGGTAAATCGGCTCGCCAAATCCACCGGGTCCCAGATCGCCTTTCCATAGATCACTACCGTTGCCGATGTGACAAACACCGCCAGCATTGCCAGCAAGCCCATCGGCAGGGGCAGACCAACCGACTGGCCAATAAATTGGTCGCGCTGGGTTTTTGCAAAACGCGTGAAATCAGGAATATTCAGTGCAAGTGTTGCCCAAAAACCAACCATGGCGGTGAGTGATGGCCAAAACACTGCACCGAACTGGCCGGCTTTTTTGCCGCCTTCAACAAACTGCGATGGTTGGTCGATGATCGGGCCAAAACCACCAGCCTTGGAATAGGCCCACCACAACAACACAAAACAAATCACTATTTTGAATGGTGCCGTGTAGGTTTCCAATTTACGAATGGACTCAATACCGTGCACGATGTAATAAAATTGGATCGCCCAAAATCCAAGGAAACACAGTAACTGGCTGAAGGTGATGCCCAGCCCGGCAATTTTTTCGCCGCCGAGCGGCTGCCCCAAAACGACACCAATCAGCGTGTGCAACAGCATGCCGCCGAACCATGTTTGGATGCCGTACCAACCACACGCAACCAACGCCCGCAGAATCGCCGGAAGGCGTGCTCCAATGGTGCCAAACGATGCCCGCGCCAACACCGCATAAGGAATGCCGTACTTGGCCCCGGCGTGACCGATCAACAACATTGGTATCAACACGATGGCATTGCCAAGAAACACCGTGCCGACGGCCTGACTCCACGACATGCCACTGTCAATCAAACTCGCTGCCAGCATGTAGGCGGGAATACACATCACCATGCCGATCCACAGCGCGGCAAAATGATACCAACGCCAGGTGCGTTGTGCCTCGGTGGTTGGTCGGAGATCATCGTTAATCAAGGAATCGCTCATGTATGCTCCTGTGGAAGATAGGTCAATAGGAGTTAGTCGGACTATCAAATGTTTCTCGATGCTTTACTGATAAATGATGTTCATTTTCTCCTGCCCCCCCTCACGCCCTGCATGGCGCTCCGATTCGGCAGGCACAAAACATGCCGCAAAGCAAGTTTTGTGTCCAGCCTCATCCCATTTGCGGAAATGCAAATTCCGGACCACGCGCGACACTGTCCGGCCAGCGTTGCATCACCGCCTTGTGACGCGTGTAAAACCGCACCGCCTCAGGCCCATAAGCATGATGGTCACCAAACAAGCTGCGCTTCCAACCGCCAAAACTATTAAACGCCATCGGCACCGGCAAGGGCACATTGACCCCCACCATGCCCACCTGAATATTGCGTACAAACTCGCGCGCGGTGCCACCATCGCTGGTAAACAGCGCCACACCGTTGCCGTATTCATGACTGTTGATCAACTGCACCGCACTGGCGATATCCGGCACCCGCACCACACACAACACCGGGCCGAATATTTCCTCGCGATAGACCACCATGTCAGGGCGCACATGATCCAGCAAGGTGCCACCAACAAAAAAACCATTTTCGAATCCGCTCACGCAGCAATTGCGGCCATCCACCACCGCTTTTGCACCCTGTTCGATGCCTTTGGTGATCAAACTTTCAATGCGATGTTTGGCCTCGGCGGTAATAACCGGCCCCATTTCCGCGCCCTCTTGATGGCCTTCACCGATTTTTAATGCCGCCACTTTGGGTGCCAAGGCCGCAGCCAGGCGATCACCGACATTACCGACCGCGACTGCGACCGAAATGGCCATACATCGTTCACCTGCCGAACCGTAGGCCGCACCAATCAAGGCGTCCGCAGCTTGTTCAATATCGGCGTCGGGCATCACCACCATATGATTTTTTGCCCCCCCCAGCGCCTGCACCCGTTTGCCATGAGCGGTGCCGGTGTGATAAATGTATTCGGCAATGTTGGTCGAGCCAACAAAACTCACCGCTTGAATTTGCGGATGGGCAAGAATCGCATTCACCACCACCTTGTCACCTTGCACCACATTAAATACGCCGTCGGGAAGGCCGGCCTCCTTGAGCCACTGTGCAACCAGCAAACTGGCCGATGGATCACGCTCCGACGGTTTAAGTACGAAGGTGTTGCCGCAGGCAATCGCCAAAGGGTACATCCACATGGGCACCATCGCCGGAAAATTAAACGGCGTAATTCCCGCCACCACACCAAGTGGCTGGCGTATCGACCAGGCATCCATACCACGGGCAATCTGGTCGGTGAATTCACCTTTGAGTAATTGCGGGATGCCGGTGGCGAATTCGATCATCTCAATTCCGCGCGCCACTTCGCCCATGGCGTCAGGCAATGTTTTACCGTGTTCGCGCACGAGGCACTCGGCGATTTCCCTGCGTCGCGCCTGGGCAATTTCCAGAAAACGAAACAACACCCGGGCGCGTGTCAGCGGTGGCGTTTGTGCCCATGCCGGAAACGCTGCCGCCGCACTGCTGACGGCATTGTCGAGATCAACTTCAGTACCGAGCAGCAAACGCCCCTGCACAGAGCCTAAAGCCGGATTGTAAATATCAATAACACGTTCAGCATAACCACGCTCGACCCGTCCACCGATCCAGTGAGCCACTTCATAAATTTTTTCTGCCGCTGCTTTGCCGGGAGTATTAATCAACGTTGAATTCATTTGGCCTCCACACGCATGGGATTATTCGGATGGGTGGTCCAGTTGGCATATTGTCCGCTGACTTTTTCACCGGTTCGTGTGTCCACATCGCCCGGTTTGAGTGCAACCATGGTGATACATTCCGGAACCGGACAGATCGACACACACAAATTGCAACCAACACACTCTTCGTTTTTGACTTCGAAAAATCGTCGGCCATTTTTGCTGGTGGTGATGGCCTGGTGGGAAGTGTCTTCACACACCACGTGACACCGTCCGCATTGAATACACAGGTCCTGGTTAATCACCGCTTTTTCAATATGGTTCAGGTTGAGGTTTTGCCAGTTGGTCACAGTTGGCACCGCCTTGCCCTGAAAATCATCAATGGTTTTGTATCCTTTGGCATCCATAAAATGGGACAGGCCATTGGTCAAATCCTCGATGATTTTGAAACCATACACCATCGCTGCCGTACATACCTGGACATTGCCGGCACCGAGCGCAATAAATTCCGCCGCATCGCGCCACGTGGTAATGCCACCAATGCCGGAAATAGGCATGCCGCTGGTTTCGGCATCACGCGCAATTTCGCCAACCATGTTGAGCGCAATCGGTTTAACCGCCACACCACAATACCCGCCGTGTGACCCCCGACCATCGGTACTCGGGTGCATGACCATCCTTTCCAGGTCAACTCCCATGATCGAATTAATGGTGTTGATTAACGACACCGCATCGGCACCACCTTTTTTGGCGGCACGTGCCGGATGCCGGATGTCGGTGATGTTGGGCGTAAGTTTAACAATCACCGGCAACTTCGAATATTGCTTGCACCAACGCGCCACCATTTCGATGTATTCCGGAACCTGTCCGACCGCCGATCCCATGCCACGTTCGCTCATGCCATGCGGACAGCCAAAATTTAACTCAACGCCATCACAGCCGGTGTCCTCAACCATCGGCAAAATATTTCGCCACGCCGCCTCGGTGCACGGCACCATCAACGACGCAACAACCGCGCGATCCGGCCAGGCGCGTTTGACCCGCCGCATTTCATCGAGGTTTTGTTTGAGCGGGCGATCAGAAATCAATTCAATATTATTAAAACCAATCACGCGACGGTCCTGCGACAGCAGGGTTGCATAACGCGGGCCATTCACGTTGACGATGGGCGGGTCTTCGCCAACTGTTTTCCACACCACGCCACCCCAGCCCGCCTCAAAAGCGCGAACGACGTTGTATTCTTTATCGGTCGGCGGCGCTGACGCCAGCCAGAATGGATTGGGACTTTTAATTCCAACAAAATTGCTGCGTAAATCGGCCATTACAAATTCTCCTAATTCATCCGGTCAGTGCGGGGTCGTATGCACAGAAACGGCGAGAGGTTAAGCGGGCGGTTTTGCTGACAACGAAGCGCGCAAAACATCATCGATCGAAATGGCAGCGCGTTTGCCGTGCTCGACCGCCTCGACTGTCAAGTCACGACCACCCTCGCGACAATCCCCGCCCGCCCAAATCCTGGCTTGCGAAGTACGCCCGTTTTCATCGGTGCGGATACGACCATTTGTTAATTCAATACTCGCCCCTACCGGCGCGGCGTCAAACGTCTGACCGATTGCCTTAAAAACCATATCGGCCTGGAGCGCAAACGTCTCTCCGGTTTCGGCCAACTTTCCACCGACCAAATGGGTATAGGCAAAACGCACACCGCGCACCGCCCCTCCCTCACACAACACTTCTTTCGGCGCGGCCCAGTGGCGAACCGTTACGCTATTTCGTTTTGCCCAATCTTGTTCATATTCAGACGCGCTCATCGCCTCTTCGCCGCGCCGGTAAACAATCGTGACGTGTTCTGCACCGAGTTTCTTGGACTGCACTGCCGCGTCCACCGCGGTCATGCCACCGCCAATGACCACCACATGACGGCCGATAGGCAACTGGGTCAAATCATTGGACTGACGAAGTGCGGCGATAAACGCGACCGCATCTTGTACACCGGTGGCAGTTGGCTGGTTAATGCCCAGCGAGTTAACGCCCACCAACCCCACGCCCAGAAAAACCGCATCAAAATCCCGCGCCAGACTGTCGAGCACCATGTCTCGTCCCAGTGCCATATTTGTTTTGACTTCAATGCCGCCAATCGACAACAACCAATCAATTTCAGATTGTGCAAAATCATGAACGGTTTTATACGCCGCCAAACCATATTCATTCAGCCCGCCCAATTTTGGCCTGGCCTCAAATAACACTACGGAGTGGCCAAGCATCGCAAGGCGATGGGCACACGCCAGACCGGCGGGACCCGCCCCGACCACCGCTACTTTTTTTCCACTGTCGGCGGCGCGGGTAAACAGCGGCACACCCGGCACAGCCAAATAATGGTCGGTCGCAAAACGCTGCAACAAACCAATTTCCACCGGCTTGTCTTCGTTGGTATTGCGCACACACGCCTGTTCACACAGCACTTCGGTGGGACAAACCCGCGCGCACATTCCGCCCAAAATATTTTCATCCAGAATGGTGTGGGCGGCGCCGCGCACATTGTCTTGTGCAATCCGCTGAATAAACGTTGGGATATCGATGCCCGTCGGGCACGCCGTGATACATGGTGCGTCGTAGCAGTAATAACAACGCTCGGCCTCGATCAAGGCTTGCACACGATTCAGTGGTGCATGTGAATCGCCAAAGTTTTTCTGCACCTGTTCGGCGCTCAGTCGTCCGGCACAAATGCCGCTGGTGTTGGGTTTAGGTTGCATCGGTTACCGCTCCGTTTTGACTGGAAAAAGTATTTGCGTCTTCGGGGACATCAAGCTGCTTGCTGCATCACATGACGAATCGCGCGGCGGATGCCATCGCCCATGTTGGCAATTTCATCGGCGCTCGAAATAAACGGCGGACCAACCACAATACAATCACCGGCCATTCGTAACAACAAGCCTTCTTCCAAGCCGCGCTCAAATACACGCATGCCGCGCAATCCTGGCTTGCCGGCAATCGGATCCAAATCTACAGCGGCTGATAAACCAATATTGCGCACATCGACCACACCAGCTTCACCTTTGAGTGCATGCATGGTTGATTCAAGGTCAGGCGCGAGTTCGTTGACCCGTTGCATCAGGCCTTCTTCAACCAAGATATCGAGCGCAGCGTGGCCGACCGCGGCGGCCATCGGGTGCCCTGAATACGTGTAACCATGGAACAATTCAATCGCGTGCGCAGGGGCCGTTGCGCCCATAAACGCCTGAAAAATTTCTTCACGGACAATCATTCCGCCCATGGGAATAATGCCGTTGGTGACGCCTTTGGCAAAGGTAATGATGTCGGGGGTGACACCAAATCGTTGCGCACCAAAATTTGCCCCCATACGACCAAAGCCGGTGATGACTTCGTCAAACACCAGCAAAATACCGTGTTTCGTACAGATATCGCGCAATTTTTGCAGGTAGCCAACCGGCGGCACCAACACACCAGACGAGCCCGACATCGGCTCGACTATGACAGCGGCAATGGTTGACGCATCGTGCAACGCAACCAACCGCTCGAGTTCATCGGCCAGATGCGCACCCCATGTTGGTTGGCCTTT
>JANPNU010000072.1:0-5125 GCA_031427615.1 Burkholderiales bacterium | reverse complement strand
TTTATTTGCCAACACCCAATTTTTTGTTGAGTGGATGGCGCTCGATTTGGTTCGCGATGCCGCCGGCAATGTTTTGGGGGTCACGGCCATGGAAATGGAAACCGGCGAAACCATGATTTTCCATGCCAAGGCAACCCTGTTTGCCACCGGTGGCGCGGGTCGTATCTTTGCCTCGTCCACCAACGCGTTCATTAATACCGGTGACGGCCTGGGAATGGCGGCACGTGCTGGTATTCCACTTGAAGATATGGAATTCTGGCAGTTTCATCCCACCGGTGTGGCCGGTGCCGGTGTGCTCATCACCGAGGGGGTGCGAGGTGAGGGCGGCATTTTGCTGAACGGTGAAGGCGAACGATTTATGGAGCGGTATGCGCCAACCATGAAAGATTTGGCGTCGCGTGACGTGGTGGCGCGGGCGATGGCAACCGAAATCAAGGAAGGCCGTGGCGCCGGACCCGATAAAGATTACATCCTGCTCAAACTCGATCATCTTGGTCCCGAGGTGATCAACAAACGTCTACCGGGTATTCGTGAAATTGCCCTGACCTTCGGCAATGTGGATTGCGCCAAGGATCCGATTCCGGTGGTGCCAACCTGTCACTATCAAATGGGTGGCATTCCGACCAATTATTTGGGTGAAGTGGTGGTGCCGAAAGACGGCAATGCCAATAGTGTGGTGAATGGTTTTTATGCCGCAGGTGAGTGTGGTTGCGCCTCCATTCATGGGGCCAATCGTCTCGGCACCAATTCCCTCACCGATTTGCTGGTCATGGGCAAGTCAGCCGGTGACTCAATGATCAAATTTATTCGTGAAAACAATCAGCACAAGCCGTTGCCCGCCAATGCCGGTGAATTGTCGATGGCACGACTCGCCACGCTCGACGGCCAAACTGGTGGTGAATCGGTCCATGAGGTGGGTGAGGCGATGCGCCACACCATGCAGGCGCATTGTGGTGTGTTTCGTTTCCCCGACATGCTGGTAGCCGGTGTCGAAAAAATCAAACAGATTGCCGAACGCGCGCAAAAACTTGAAATCAAGGATAAGTCCAAGGTATTCAACACCGCGCGTATCGAGGCATTGGAGTTGCAAAACCTGATCGAAGTGGCGGTGTCCACCATGGTCTCGGCAGAGGCGCGCAAAGAAACCCGTGGCGCACATGACCGTGCTGATTGTCACGACCGTCCCGGCTTTACTGCCGGACGGGATGATGCCAATTGGTTAAAACACAGTCTTTGGTACAAACAGGGCAACAAGCTCGACTACAAACCGGTGAATTTGACCCCGCTGACCGTGGAGTCGATTGCGCCCAAGGCGCGTGTGTACTGATAACAATGGAATAAACATGAAATTTCAAATCCTGCGCTTTGATCCCGATACCGATAAAAAACCGTACTTCAAAGAGTACGACATCAAGCTCGCGCCCACCGACCGCATGTTGCTCGATGCCCTGATTCGCATCAAATCCATTGACGACACGTTGGCATTGCGCCGTTCGTGCCGTGAGGGGGTGTGCGGGTCGGATGCAATGAACATCAACGGCAAAAACGGGCTGGCTTGCATCACCAAAATCAGCGAACTTAAAGAGCCGGTGGTGTTAAAGCCATTGCCGGGATTGCCGATTATTCGCGATTTGATCGTCGATATGACGCAGTTCTTTAAACAATACGAATCGATCAAACCGTTTATCATCAACAACAGCCAGCCGCCGGAAAAAGAACGTTTGCAATCACCAATCGACCGGCTTGAGTTGGATGGTTTGTACGAATGTATTTTGTGCGCCTGTTGTTCAGCATCGTGCCCGTCGTTTTGGTGGAATCCGGACAAATTTGTTGGCCCGGCCGGTTTGTTGGCGGCGTACCGGTTTATTGCCGATACACGCGACGAAGCGGCCAATGAACGCCTCGACAATCTCGAGGACCCGTATCGATTATTTCGTTGTCACACCATCATGAATTGTGTCGACGTGTGTCCGAAGGGATTAAACCCGTCGCTGGCGATTGGCAAAATCAAACAGATGTTGGTCAAGCGGGCGGTATAAAAACGGTAAATATGGTGAATGCACCAGAAATCGATCCACGTTTTTATGACCGCATCCGCTGGCGTGCGAGACGCGGGTTATTGGAAAACGATATTTTGCTGACGCGTTTTCTTGACGCGGAACTCATGCAGTTGTCGGCGGACGAACTACCGCTGTTGGATCGGTTGCTGCAACTGGGAGACAACGAGTTGTTGGACATTCTGATGGGGCGCAAGTCTTGTGAGGATGAAATATTGCAGCCGATTGCCACACGTATTGTGGCGGGTTCAGCCGGAGAATTAAACAGCAGGACCAAGGCCGCATCGACCGGGCAACCATCGGACAAGGCCTAGCAGGCGAACAAGTCAGTGGACAAACGTTGCCGGCAGAACAGGCATAAGAAAAAATAATTCAACGGGATTGGAGAAAAGCAATGGACGCGATGACAATCAAAGGCAAGGCGGTTCTTAGTTACGGCGACGGCAAAACGATTGACTTTCCGATTTATGGCGGCACCATCGGGCCGGATGTGATTGATATTCGCAAGCTGTACGGTCAGACCGGCATGTTTACATTTGACCCGGGCTTTATGTCCACCTCATCGTGTAGCTCGCGAATCACCTATATCGATGGCGACAAAGGTGAATTGTTGTATCGCGGATACCCGATCGAGCAGCTCGCCAAAAACTGCAATTTTATGCAGGTGTGTTATTTGTTGCTGAACGGCGAATTGCCCAATGCCGCACAGGATGCCGACTTTGTTTCACGGGTCGCCAATCACACCATGGTGCACGAACAAATGCAGTTTTTTTTGCGTGGCTTCCGCCGCGACGCACATCCGATGGCGGTCATGACCGGCCTGGTTGGTGCGATGTCGGCGTTTTATCCCGACTCAATGAACCTGCACGACAAAGCGCAGCGGGATATTTCGGCCATTCGTTTGATTGCCAAATTGCCAACACTGACCGCGCTGGCCTACAAATACACCATCGGGCAACCGACTATTTATCCGCGTAATGAACTCAGTTATACCGCCAACTTCATGCGCATGATGTTTGCCGTGCCGGCCGAGGACTACAAAATCAACGATGTGTTGGTGCGCGCGCTCGACCGGATTTTTATATTGCACGCCGACCACGAACAAAACGCCTCGACCTCCACGGTCAGATTGTGTGCCTCGTCCGGTACCAACCCGTTTGCCGCGGTTGCCGCCGGTGTTGCGTGTTTATGGGGCCCGGCGCACGGCGGTGCCAACGAAGCCGCGTTGAACATGTTGTACGACATTCAAAACCAGGGCGGTATCGCCAAGATCGGTGAATACATCGAAAAGGTGAAAGATAAAAGTTCCAATGTGCGACTGATGGGATTTGGCCATCGTGTATACAAAAATCACGACCCACGCGCCAAGTTGATGCGCGAAACCTGTCATGAAGTGTTAAACGAACTCGGCTTGCAGGATGATCCCTTGTTCAAACTGGCGATGGCACTGGAAAAAATTGCGCTCGAAGACGACTATTTTGTGTCCCGCAAATTGTATCCAAACGTCGATTTTTATTCGGGCATTGTGCAAAAGGCGATCGGCATACCAGTGCCGCTGTTCACGGCCATTTTTGCACTGGCCAGGACCGTTGGCTGGATTGCACAACTCAACGAAATGGTCGCCGACCCCGACTACAAAATCGGTCGTCCACGCCAGCTGTACGCGGGATCAACCCATCGGAATATGACGTAATTGCCGATTGATTAAATCGAATTTGTCATTTACTGATGTCAACAATATTGCGGATAAAACTCTAATATCAGTGCGCACTTTCAAGCAATTTTGGTTGGAAGGGAGCGTGCAACAAGGTGTTTTATTTTGGTTTTGTTTAAACGCAGAGGCATGTTGGCATACACCAATGGCGAACAACAAACCTAGCAGCCTATCTGACTTAAAGTGAATCGGCTGCAAAATGATCCAATCGGTCCATATTTCCTCGCTTTTCGGTGCAAAGGGGGTCGCCATTTGCTTGAAAAGCGAGAAAATCTGTCCTCAATTGGCTCATTTTTCGCACCGATTCTTTAAGTCCGACAGGCTGCCAGTCCGACGATGGACAAAACTGCTGTTGCAAATACCAGCCCCAGAGGTAACCAATCATGATGCGTGAATCCCGGCAATCCTCCCTGTTTTATGGTGCCAACGCGCCCTATATCGAAGAGTTATACGAACAATATCTGGCGGACGCCGAATCGGTACCAGAGAGTTGGCGCAAACAATTTGACAGTCTGCCGAATGTCGCCGGCCATGCGGCCAAGGATGTGCCGCATTCACCGGTGATTGCCGCCTTTGCTCAACTCGCCGCGCAGGGTGGTGCCAAACGTGTCGCGTATGTGAATACCGGTGGCGGCAATCTGGGCGACCAGCAAAAAGCGTTCAAGGTGCTGCAATACATTCGCGCCCATCGCGTAATGGGTGCGCGCAGTTCATCGCTTGATCCGTTAAAACGAATGGAGCGCATGGATGTGCCGGAATTGGATCTGCCGTATTACGGGTTGAGCGACGCCGACCTCGAGCAGGAGTTTGCGTTCGGTTCGTGGCAGGGAAAAATCGCCGGCAGCGATGTCAAGGCAAAGTTAAAGGACATCATCACCGCCGTCAAAAACACCTACTGTGGAACGGTTGGTGCGGAATATATTTACATCTCGCAGACGGTGCAAAAACGCTGGATTCAGCGTCAACTCGAATCGGTGCAGTCCCAAGCGTCGCTGAGCGTCGAGGAAAAACAATTCCTGCTGCATCGTTTGACTGCCGCCGAAACCCTCGAAAAATATTTGCATACCCGTTACGTCGGCCAGAAGCGGTTTTCGCTCGAAGGTGGCGAGTCATTGATCCCCTTGGTTGATGACATTATCCAGGGGTGCGGCGCAAAAGGGGTAAAGGAAGTGGTGTTGGGTATGGCGCACCGCGGCCGCTTGAACATTTTGGTGAATTCGTTGGGCAAACTGCCGGCGGATTTGTTTGACGAATTTGAGGGCAAGAAAAAACAGGACCTTGGTTCGGGCGACGTCAAATACCATCAGGGTTTTTCATCCGACATTCAAACCAAGGGCGGCGGTGTGCATTTGAC
>JANPNU010000071.1:0-2507 GCA_031427615.1 Burkholderiales bacterium | reverse complement strand
TGATATCTACAATCAGGAATTCATGACCAAGCTCAAAGGCTTGACCAATGATGTGTTCTTGTTAAATGGTGTGGATCGGCCGAGTGTGAAATCGTTATTCACACCCAACACCCGATTTATCGAAGTTGTTGAAGAGGGTTTTGCCGGCGGCAATGTGGTCCCCGCCACCTTTCAGGGAACAGAGGCCGACTTAAAAATTGTCAGTGCCAACGTACAAAAATCCAACGAAATCGGTCGCACGGTTGCGTCCGATTTTTCCGGCGCCCTGGTCGCGACCGGGCTGCTTGAATTTGATCCGAATACCGGGAAAAAATTAAATTATTTTGAAGTCTCTCGTCAACTGGACGAATTACGTGCCAAGTACGAAGGCCCCAACCATACCGTGCATGTGATTGGTTTTGCCAAGGCGGTTGGCGACATTGCCAGTGGTGCCAGAGGCGTTGTGATGTTTTTTGGTATCGCATTTTTGATTACCGCCGGGCTCATGTGGTGGTTTGTGAAAGATGCAAAGCTGACCGCCATCGCACTGGTGGTGGCGATGATGCCGGTGTTGTGGTTACTCGGCACCCTGCCCATTATCGGATTTGGTATCGACCCGCTATCCATATTGGTGCCGTTCTTAATTTTTTCGATTGGTGTTTCTCACGCCGTGCAAATGACCAAGTCGTGGGAGCGTGAGGTGCTGGCAGGTTCAGACGGTCTGGCTGCCGCGCGCTATTCGTTTGCCAATCTGTTTATTCCCGGTACACTCGCGCTGCTCGCCAACGTATTGGGTTTTGCGGTCATCCTGATTATCCCGATCGACATCGTGCGTGAGCTGGGTATCACCGCATCACTCGGTGTGGCATGGATGATTATCACCAACAAAATGTTGTTGCCGATTCTTTTGTCCTACCTGAAGATTTCGTTGTCGGCCCTGCAAAAAGAACGCGAGCAGGAGTCTCGGGTTGATGCGCTGTGGCATAGTGCCGCTAAATTTGCCGACAAAAAACATGCGCTATGGGCGATTGGCATATCGGCAGTGGTGTTGATTTTTGGTATCTGGAAAGCGCAGGACTTAAAGGTCGGTGACTACGGGCAGGGGGTCCCAGAATTGCGTGCCGATTCGCGCTACAACATGGACAACGCCATGATTGTTTCGAAATTTGCCATCGGTGTGAATACCCTCGGCATCGTCGCCCAGACCAAGGATGTGCAGGGTGCATGTACCCAGTACGACATCATGACCGTCATCGAAAAATTTGATTGGTATATGCAAAACGTTCCTGGCACCCAGTCAGTTGTGTCTTTGCCGGGCGTCGCCAAAACCATTAACGCTGGATTTAACGAAGGCAACCTCAGGTGGCGTCAGCTGCCGCGTGATCCCACCACGATGGCACAAAGTGTCACGCCCGTTGATACCGCCACCGGCTTATTGAATCCAGACTGTTCTGCCATGCAGATCCTGGTCAACACCACCGATCAGCAGGGTGATACGCTGCGTCGCCTGGTCAAGGAAGTAAAAAATTTCGCCAAGGAAGGCAACAGTAAAAATCTCGAATTCAAACTTGCTACGGGAAATATGGGCGTGGCCGCCGCCACCAACGAGGCGGTGGATAAAGCGCGCTTTGAGATGCACGGTGCCATTTTTGGTGCGCTGTTTCTCATGTGTATAGCGACCTTCCGCAATATCCGCGCCACCATGTGTATTTTGATTCCGCTCGGCATCGTTTCGATTCTGTGCGAGGCGCTGATGCCAATGTTGGGTATCGGCATGAAAGTTTCAACCTTGCCGGTGATTGCGCTGGGGGTCGGTGTGGGGGTCGACTACGGTATCTACCTCTATGACCGGATTGAAATTCACCTCGAAGAAGGCCTTGAGCTGACCGAAGCGTTCTTCATCGCCTTACGTGAGCGTGGCACAGCGATGATCTTCACTGCGATCACCATGACGCTTGGAGTCGGCACGTGGGCCATGTCGGCATTGAAATTTCAGGCAGACATGGGCATCCTGCTCGCGTTTATGTTCTTCCTGAATATGGTCGGCGCGATATTTCTTTTGCCGGCACTAGCCGCATGGCTATTGAAGCCGCATCAGAAGCACGCCCAAGCGCCACAAACATGAAATCGCAAGTTGAATAAATCTGCGCCCCGCCATGAAAAATGCGCGGGGCGTTTTTTATTGTAATTCCATTTCTCGATCATTAGTTTAATAATGTGGCAGCGAACATATCAAACATTCATCGTCCCCGCGTCCCACAGGGATACACTTCGATAAAGGCGGGGATCCAGCGAAGTTGCGGCGAACGACGCTGGAGTGAAGGCGTGCCTTCACCCTTCGCGGGAATGACGGTTTTTTTCTGCTTACCCATAAAATTAATGCACTAATGAAATAGAAATGGAATAAGCCAGACTAGCAGCCTGTCGGACTTAAAGAATCGTAGCGAAAAATGAGCCAATTGAGGACAGATTTTCTCGCTTTTCAAGCAAATGGTGACCCCCTTTGCACCGAAAAGCGAGGAAATATG
>JANPNU010000070.1:0-1813 GCA_031427615.1 Burkholderiales bacterium | reverse complement strand
GCATGACCTTTTCGCTGAATACCGCCCAGCCCTCGATCATCGAGCCATTGCCAAATAGTGATTTGATACGACTCGCCGATTTATTGGCGTGCACCAGCTGGGTGTAGTGGCCCGGGACGGCTTCGTGAATATTCAAAATCTGCAACAACCAATCGTTGTATTCACGCAAATAGGATTCGGCCTGTTCAGGTGTGAATCGATCGAGCGGTGTGACGTTGTAATAGGTATTGGCCATCGGATCATACGGGCCGGGTGCGCTGATCGACGCACCGGCACCACCACGCATGTACATCGGCGTTTCGCGCACCACCAGAGGCCGGGTGGGGTCCATTGTCACCAGATCTTTTTGAAGGACAAACGCTTCGAGTTCTGGAATCTGTTTGCGAATGGTTTCGACAAATGTCTCACGGGTGGTGTGGCGTTTGCTGAGCTCACCAATCACGGCACCAATCATGTCCAGACGGTCTGCCGGTGGCACGGTGGTGCCCATGTATTTGGGCCACAATTGACGGGCAAGTTTTTCCATTGCGTCATGGCGGGCGGCTTTGGTGGCCAGCGCGTGCCGGTATAACTGATCGGGGCTGAATCCAGATTGAATGTCGTAGGCAAATTTTTGTTCATAAAGCGTTTTGCCGATCCGGAAGCTGCGTGGTGCGCCGACTTTGAGTTTGGCTTCGAGGTCGGTCAGATAGGACAGGTAATCATTGATGGCTGCTGTGGCGGCCTTGAGGCGGGTGTGGAATAATTTTTGCTCGGCAGCAGTCAGGTTTGACGAAGTGAGTTTATTCATCAGGTCGTCACCAAAAACGCCGAGTGCACCGCGATTTTGAATCAGCGCAAGTTGGGTGTGTTCGAGCGTGGGATTTTGAATGTTTGTTTTGGCAGCGGCGTAATAGGCCGGGACTTTGGCGAGCCGCGCCATCACGTGCCTGAGGCGGGTTTCGAGCGGGGCGTAGTCAGTGGTGAGTTGCAATCCAAACGAGCCACCGACGTTGTACGTCGATGGCTGCCACTGCCAGTCCTTAAACGTCACCATATGCCAGCGACGGGATTCAAATTGATTGCGCATCAGGCTGAGGTCAACTTGATTCGCAACGGATAATTTTTCGACGTCAAATTTTGCCAGCGCAGCCAATTGGCGGTTGTAAAACTGCAATGTGCGGTTGCGTTGTGCCCGATCCGGGACGGTTAATTGATCCACGTATTTGTAAAAACCAGCACGCACCCCGCGCTCGGGGAATTCCCGCCACATTTCATTGAGCATGGCCTCGCTGTGCTTGGCAAAACGAACATCCATTGCCGCGGGTTTTGCCGGGCTAACTTGCGCAACACCAGTGGTCGCCGGGGCGGCATGAACAACACCGGCGTCAAGCGCGCTGGTGACAACAACGATGGCGGAAACAAATACAACAAGGGATCGAATCATGGTTGCGGGGCCCGGTGGTTTTTGGATGGATAGATATTACCCATTTTTTTCCGCTGAGCGCAGGTTGCAGGAATGGGTGGCTGGATCCCGTTTTTTTGGCGGATGTGTTGGCAGGTGCAGGCCGATGCGGGCAAATGTTTTCGGATGCAGGCCAATGCTGGCCAGAAAGGGCAAGCTGGGCGGGTTTGGTGCGAATTCGGAACTTCTAAAAACCTGAAAAACTCCCTCCCCTGCGTCGAACCTGCTGCGGTAGGGTTAACCTGCATATTTCACGGGGTTGCGTTCGATGAGGTGAAGCGGGTAATTCGCGGCGCACGCGCCGCGCCCGCTGAACCGGAAAGCCATGCAGGGCTTTCCGAGTCGATGGGCGGGTGATTTTTCGTTCGA
>JANPNU010000069.1:0-7900 GCA_031427615.1 Burkholderiales bacterium | reverse complement strand
TTGCGCTTGGCTTCCTTGTTGGTGCTCGCCGTGGTTTCCGTCTCTTTCCTGATGGTGCATTTGCACAGCGCCCAGCAATGGAGTGGTGGCTTGTTTATGTTTGGTCACGACTTGTCGGACTCGGTACTCGGCTGGATGATCGCGGTACCGATATTGATTGTGGTCGCCATAGTGGTGGTCGCGATCCTGATGGGGGTCGCAATTCTGGTTGCCGCCATCGTCGCCATGGCACTGGTCATTGCTCTTCTTGCGGTTGTATTTGCGTTATTGATGACCGTGCTACCGTTTGCCTTGTTGCTGGCGGTGCCGGTGCTAATCATCTGGGGAATCGTCAAGCTGGTATCACCCAGAATCCAACCCGGCCACCACGCTCATTAAAAGAAATAATCTGCGCCGTCATCTTGGCTGACGACGCATCTGATGGACTCACTTCAAGACCACAAAAATTACGAGGGCAATTTACGGGCTTGCGGCTGGTTTCAATTTTAAAATAGCTGCAAGCGCCGCGTTGAGTTCGCGCGCGGATTGAATCGCATCAATCACTTCTTGAATACTTTCTTTCAGATATTCGCCGAGCTTGCCACGAAAATGGTTGTCGCGAATACCGGAGGACAGAGGGTTATGGTTCGGTTTTGATGACATGGTGTTGGTTCAAATCTTGAGAAAGCCCGCCATTTGCCGCGCCGTAACAATCTTGGTCGATTTGTGATGCACAAAGGAAAGTACGCCTGATCTGTCGCCCGTGACTAAATATGCTGCGCCACTTGCCTCGGCCATGGCGAATAGAAAGTTGTCTGCCGGATCGGTGGAGATACTGACAGTAGGCAATTTTTTCAACAGCATTGTTCGATCTCTGAGCCTGTTCACCAGCCAGCCGACTTCAGCAGGTGAAATCAGCGCCCTGACTTTTGGGTAGCGGCTAACGCGAACCAACTCTTCAATTTGATCAAATGACGTCACCATTGAAAAACGATCTTCAATCCACGCCTGAACCAGCTTATACGGGGGGGAATTGATTTTGAAAAAAGCGGACAACAAGACATTGGTGTCCAAAATTACCTTCATGCGGCACGGCGTTTGTTTTTGATCGTGCTCTTCGTTTTTGCCTGTGGAGTGCCCCACATTTCCGCGCGAACTCGCCTGAGGGCATCGTCGATCGTGGCATCCATGTCGTGGACAGTGGCGTCAGCATGGCGCATCTCAATTGCGGCAACCGTGCGCGCAAAGACTTCCTTCTGTACGGCTTGTTCGATGAACTTGGAAAGGTCGCCTTTTTTCATACCTTGTTGCGCAAGATAAGATCGTAACGATATATCGGTATCTTTTGACACCTTTACAGTCCAGCGGACGGGATCATTCATGGCGGCTCCTGGTGTGCCCAATGCGGTCGATAAACATTTAAGCGGATAAACGTCTATGCGCCTATATTACACCGGATTGGCATGGTTGGAATGGCAGGGTGTGAGCGCAACCCATTGACCCATCCAGAGGGGTGCCGCATCTGCGCCGTGCAACTTTTTCGTTGCCCACCCGGATGGGATTCGTCACGAAAAACGGTTTGGAATGACAACTTTGAGAGGGGTTTTATCGGCGATGATCGGTGGTTGCTTCGCAAACCCGAAAGCACATGCAGGGGCTTTCGGCGCTCGTCGGCGAAAGGCATGCCTTTCGCAACCCCGACTCCCGTATCGGCGGTTGCAAAATCGCCAAACCCACCCTTGCATGATGGCTACTTGAACGAAATAATTTGCGCAGTCGCCTCAGGTAACGGCGCAGGTGAGCACAACGCCTCTTCATCAAACACCTTGTCACCGTCGGCGTCTGCCGCTCCCGTCGCATTCAAATTGGCAAAATCATAAAGCGTGCGATCCAGCAGATGCGACGGTGTCACATTCGCCAGGGCACGGAAAATATTCTCGATACGACCGGGAAATTTTTTATCCCATTCGCGCAGCATGAGTTTGACTTGCTGGCGCTGCAAATTATCCTGCGAGCCACAAAGGTCACACGGAATAATTGGAAACGCTTTCCATTCGGCGTAGGCTTCAAGGTCGCGTTCATCGACATACGCGAGCGGTCGGATGACAATGTGTTTGCCGTTGTCCGACACCAGCTTCGGCGGCATTGCTTTTAGGCGCGAACCAAAAAAAACGTTGAGGAAAAACGTTTGCACAATGTCATCACGATGATGGCCGAGCGCAATCTTGGTGGCAGCCAATTCCGTCGCCACCCGGTAGATCACGCCGCGGCGCAATCGCGAGCACAACGAACACATTGTTTTGCCTTCGGGGATGACGCGCTTGACAGTCGAGTAGGTATCCTGCTCCTCGATGCGAAACGGAATGCCGAGGCCGGTCAAATAGTCGGGAAGAATATGCTCCGGGTAGCCGGGATGTTTTTGATCCAGATTAAACGCGACCAACTCAAACGGCACCGGCGACTTCTCCTTCAGGCCGAGTAACACATCGAGCAGAGCATAACTGTCTTTGCCCCCTGAAAGGCACACCATGACACGATCATTTGCCTCGATCATGTTGAAATCGGCAATCGCCTCACCGACCTGCCGGCGCAGACGCTTGGCGAGTTTATTGTGTTCGAGCTGTTGCTTCTGGGTGACGACGGCGTTCATAGACTCAACGACCTTCCGCCGTCCACGGCAAGAATTTGTCCAGTTACATACGGGGCATCAAGCAATAAATATTTCACGGCACCGGCGACGTCTTCCGCAAGGCCGACACGCGCCATGGGCACCTGGCCAATGATGCGGATGCGCTCGGATTCGGTGTAAGTGCTGCCGTCCTCCGGCCACAAAATAGCGCCAGGTGAAACACCATTGACGCGTACATCGGGTGCCAATTCCAATGCCATTGAGCGGGTCAATCCCGCAAGGCCGGATTTTGCCGTGTTGTAAAGTACAAACCCCTTGAGCGGATGTTCGCTATGGATATCAACAATATTGACAATGGCACCGCGGCTTTGGCGTAAATACGGTGCCGCGGCTTGCGACAAAAATAGTGGTGCCTTTAGATTTGAGCCTATCAAGTCCAGCCATTCGTCTTCGCTAATATTGCCCGCCGGAGTCGGGTAAAACGACGACGCATTATTGACTAACCCATCGAGACGACCGAAACATGATTGGGCCTGAACAATGAGACCCTTGAGTGCGTTATGGGCCAGCAGGTCACCTTGCAAAACAGCGGCGGAATGTGGCCGCAGCGCATTTAATTCCGTGGCGAGTTGGTTGGCCGCTGGGCGCGAATGGTTGCAATGAATCACAACGTTGCATCCGGCGGCGTGCAGTACCCGGGCAATCACCGCGCCCACGCGTTTGGCGGCACCGGTGACGAGCACCGCTTTTGGCGCGGTTTGAGAACAGGCGGAAGTGGCTGACATAATGCGTATTTTAGCCGACTGACTCCTGTGACAACACTAAACGGTCTATCTTTGCCGACCCTACCCATTCCCGATGCTGATGCGCTGGCCCATTCGGCGGCCTGTGCGACGATGTTGCGTGACACGATTCGGGAAGCTGGTGGCTGGATTTCGTTTGCCGAATTTATGGGCAAGGCGTTGTATGCCCCGGGTTTGGGTTATTACGCCGCGGGCGCGCGTAAGTTTGGCAGAGTCGGCGATTTTGTGACGGCACCGGAAATTTCGCCGTTATTTGGTCAATGTGTCGCAAGGAGTGTCGCCGATACACTAATGGCCACCCATGGCAGCTTGTTGGAGCTTGGCCCGGGCACCGGAAAATTGGCGTTTGACGTCCTGTTGGCGTTGGATGCCTTAAATGCACTACCAGAACAATATCTATTGCTGGAAGTGTCAGCAGACCTACAGGCAAGACAGCGCGAGACGTTATCGGCGCTGCCACCATTGCTGTTTGCCCGCTGTGTGTGGATGACGGCCCTGCCAGTTGATTTTGTCGGCGCAATGGTTGCCAATGAAGTGCTGGATGTGGTTCCAGTGCATTTGGTCACGTTTAACCAGGGGCGGGTGTTTGAGCGCGGGGTGGGTCTGGAAAACAATCAATTTTGTTGGCAGGATGGGCCAGCCTGGCAATCCGCAGGCCGGGATCTGGTCGAGATGGTGGCGGTCGTGGACCGTGAGGTATTTCAATCGATGCCACCCGAGAGGTATGTCACTGAATTTGTTCCGCAGGCCAAGGCGCTGACCGCGTCTTTAGTGCATGCGCTCAAGGTCGGCGTGATCTTGTTAATCGATTATGGCTTCCGGCGCAGCGAGTTTTATCATACCGACCGTACGATGGGCACGTTGATGTGCCATTACCGGCATCACGCCCATACTGATCCATTTTTGCATCCGGGTTTGCAGGACATCACCGCCCACGTTGACTTCACCGCAATCGCGGAGGCGGGCGTTGATGCCGGAGGGGAGCTGATCGGGTATGCAACCCAAGCTAATTTCTTGCTCGGCGCTGGTATCATAGAGCTGATTGCGCAGCACGATCCCAACGACACGGTTCGTTATCTGGCGTTAACCAATCAAGCACAGCGCCTGTTGTCACCTGCCGAAATGGGCGAGTTTTTCAAGGTGATTGGTTTTTGCAAAGGCCCACACACCATTGGTGCATTGGCAAATATGCGCCAGCTGCCACTGTGATGGTGTTCCGGTTAGACTTATGCCAATCAAGAATTTAATCAAAACTGCGGGGGAGAAAAAATCATGGGTCTGATGATTGGGGTTCCAAAGGAAAGTTTTGCCGGTGAAAAGCGCGTTGCAACCGTTCCTGACGTTGTCGAAAAACTCATCAAGCTGGGGTTCAACGTTTCAGTTGAATCCAATGCCGGAAGCCTCGCCAATTTTGATGATGCATCATATAAAGCGGCTGGTGCCACCATTGTGGAAAACGCCGCCGCACTATGGGCGGGCGCGGACATGATTTTTAAAGTACGCGCACCCAGTGCTGATGAAATCGCATTGATGCGCGAGGGCGGCACCTTGGTTAGTTTTATTTGGCCGGCGCAAAATCCGGAATTGCTGAAATCATTGGCGGCCAAAAAAGCCACCGTGTTGGCCATGGATTCGGTCCCGCGTATTTCACGCGCACAAAAATTGGATGCGCTGTCCTCAATGGCGAACATCGGTGGTTATCGCGCGGTGATCGAGGCGGCACATCATTTCGGCCGCTTCTTTACAGGGCAAATTACCGCTGCCGGCAAAGTGCCGCCAGCAAAGGTATTTATTATCGGCGCCGGTGTGGCCGGTCTATCTGCCATTGGCACGGCGGCCAGTCTGGGTGCGATAGTGCGGGCCAACGATACCCGCCCGGAAGTCGCCGATCAAATCTCGTCACTCGGCGGTGAATACGTGCCGGTGGATTATGTCGAAGAGGGCACCGGCGTGGGTGGTTACGCCAAAGTCATGAGTGAGGGCTTTCAAAAAGCCCAGCGCGACACGTTTGCCAAACAAGCGCGTGAAGTGGACATCATCATTACCACGGCGTTGATTCCCGGCAAACCGGCCCCAAAATTGATAACCGCCGAGATGGTGCAGTCGATGCGCGCGGGCAGCGTGATTGTTGACATGGCGGCCGAGCAGGGTGGCAATTGTGAATTGACCGAGCCGGGCAAGGTCGTGGTGAAACATGGTGTGACCATTATTGGTTATACCGATCTGGCGAGTCGATTGGCACGTCAGTCCAGCACCTTGTACGCCACCAACTTATTCCGGCTGTCTGAAGAATTGTGCAAAACCAAGGACGGTGTGATTAACGTCAATATGGACGACGAAGTTTTGCGCGGCACCACCGTGGTGAAGGAGGGGCACGTCACCTGGCCGCCGCCGACGCCTAAACTTTCCGCCGCGCCACCGGCTGCTGTCAAACCGGCCGCCATGGTGCAGTCGGTGAAAAAAGGGCACGGTGCGCCATCCGCACCCATGTCCGGCAAGAAATTGTCGGTGATGTTTGTGATTGCTGCATTGATGTTTTGGTTTGTTGGTGCCAACGCCCCCGCCGCATTTCTGGGGCACTTCACGGTGTTTGTACTAGCGTGTTTTGTCGGCTACATGGTGGTGTGGAATGTCACGCCAGCATTGCACACGCCGTTGATGAGTGTCACCAATGCCATCAGCTCGATTATCGTCATTGGTGCCCTGGTACAAATTGCGCCGCCGGCGGCAGCGGACGCGGCCATGCTATCGACCAGACCGGATGAGTTGATTCGTTGGTTGGCTGTAGCCGGTATTGCCTTAACCGCCATTAATATGTTCGGCGGATTCGCCGTCACCCAGCGCATGCTGGCCATGTTTAGAAAATAGGACCCATCACCATGTCAGATAGTCTGGTTACGGCCGCCTATATCGGCGCCATCATGTTGTTTATTTTGAGTCTGAGTGGATTGTCGAACCCTGAAACGGCTCGTCGCGGTAATTTGTTTGGTATCATCGGTATGGCCATTGCCGTGCTCGCCACCATTTTTGGCCCGCGTGTGTCGACTGCCGGAATTTCCTGGATTGTGGGTGCCATGGTGGTCGGCGGGGTGATTGGTCTTTACGCCGCCCGCACCGTAAAAATGACACAAATGCCGGAGTTGGTGGCGATCATGCACAGCTTGGTTGGCCTGGCAGCGATGGCGGTTGGGTTTGTCAGCTACATCGACACCTCGGTGGTCTTCACGGGTGTCGAAAAAACCATTCATAACGTCGAAATTTATCTCGGCATTCTGATTGGCGCGGTGACGTTTTCCGGATCGGTCATTGCCTTCGGTAAATTATCGGGACGGATTAGTGGCAAGCCGTTGTTGTTGCCCGCGCGGCATATGCTGAATTTGATTGGCTTGCTGGTGGTGATTTGGTTTGCGCGCGAATTCATTCTGGCCGCGTCCGCTTCAGCGGGTATGACGCCGTTAATTGTCATGACCGTGATTGCGCTGTTGTTCGGCATTCATATGGTCATGGCGATTGGTGGTGCCGATATGCCGGTGGTGGTGTCAATGCTCAATAGTTATTCCGGCTGGGCGGCGGCGGCAACTGGTTTTATGTTGTCGAATGATCTGCTAATTGTGATTGGTGCCTTGGTCGGCTCAAGCGGCGCGATTTTGTCGTACATCATGTGTAACGCCATGAACCGCAATTTCATCAGTGTGATTGCGGGGGGCTTTGGCGGTGGTGCACCGGTGTCAAAAGCCGGCGGCGATGCCGCGCAACCGGCCGGTGAAGTTGTGCCGGTGAGTGCAATCGAAACCGCAGAGTTGCTGCGGGATGCCAGGGGCGTGATTATTGTGCCGGGTTACGGCATGGCCGTGGCGCAGGCGCAGCATACGGTTTTTGAGATCACCAAATTGCTTCGCGAGAAAAAAATAAATGTGCGTTTTGGTATTCATCCGGTGGCCGGACGTATGCCGGGCCACATGAATGTTTTGCTCGCCGAAGCCAAGGTTCCTTACGACATTGTGTTTGAAATGGACGAGATCAATGATGATTTTCCTGTCACGGATGTGGTGATGGTGATTGGTGCCAACGATATTGTGAATCCGGCCGCGCAGGATGATCCAACCAGTCCGATTGCCGGTATGCCGGTGTTGGAAGTATGGAAAGCGAAAACCAGCATTGTCATGAAGCGCAGCATGGCGTCGGGTTACGCGGGGGTCGACAATCCGCTGTTCTACAAAGAAAACAATCGTATGTTATTTGGTGATGCCAAAAAAATGCTCGATGAAGTATTGGTGGCATTGCGTACTGACGCGTAAGGGAACTTCTAAAAACCCCCAAAAACTCCCTCCCCTGCGGTGAGCCTGCCGCGGTAGGGTTAACCTGCATATTTCACGGGGTTGCGTTCGATGAGGTGAAGCGGGTAATTCGCGGCGCACGCGCCGCGCCCGCTGAACCGGAAAGCCATGCAGGGCTTTCCGAGTCGATGGGCGGGTGATTTTTCGTTCGA
>JANPNU010000068.1:0-6411 GCA_031427615.1 Burkholderiales bacterium | reverse complement strand
ATTGCCCGCCGGTCGATGCCAGCGCCTGGAACCCGAGAACACGCAGTGTCTACAGCCAATGCAATCAATGGCGCGACGCCACGCTGTCGCGCATCGAAGCCATGCGACCCAGCTTGGTTGTACTGGCAGGCCTTGTCAAGCGCCATCCGGACATCGCTGCGGCGGGCGCGCGGCATCCGATGGCCCAGAACCAGGCGGTACAGGCCTGGATCGATGGCCTCCAGGGTGTCATCGCGCGCCTGCGGCGAAGTGGCATTGCCGTCGTGCTGATCCGGGATGTACCGGTGCCGGCCAACGGGGCGCTCGACTGCCTCTACGCCAGCAAGGATTTCCAATCCTGTGGACAAACCCTGGCCGAGGCCACAGCCGTTCCTGCCATCGACAAATCTGCCGCCCAGGCATCCCAGATCGATCTCTGGGACTTCACCGACTCGCTCTGCCCCGACCGTCATTGTCCGATCTTCAACGAACGCAGTGGTACCGTTGCCTATCGCGACTCGAACCACCTCACCGACAAGCGCGTGCGGGAATTGGCGCCGCTGTTTGATGTCCGGCTTCAGGCGCTGCCCCCAAACCAATGAGCAGCCTCGCATGAGCCAGCCAACCACCGTCGCCCACGAGCGATTCTGGCGCAGCGTCGGCATCGTATTGACCGGTAGCGCGATGGCCCAAGCCATCCCACTTTTGGGGTCGCTGGCCATCACAAGAATCTACGCACCCGGCGATTTTGGCCTCTTTGCCACGTGGCTGGGGCTGACGTCGCTGCTTGCAGTAGCCATCACCGGCCGCTTCGAAATGGCGCTGCCGCTGGAGCCCGATGGTGATCCGCGACGGGTGGCGGTCGTCGCCGTTCTCGTCATCATCGCTGCCGCATCATGTGCAATCATGGTTGCGCTGATGCTGGCTTGGCAGTTCGGCTGGGCCAGGTTCCCGCACCATGAGCTATGGTTCCTGGGTGCACTAACCGCCGCGTTGATGGCCACCGCGCAGACATGGCAGTCATGGGCCGCTGCAAACGGCGACTATCGTCGCCTGTCCACGATCCGCATATGTCAGGCGGCTATTGTCACCGGGGCACAGATTGCGGCCGGGCTCGCAGACCCTTCTGCGACGACCTTGGCCTGTGCGCAGACGAGCGGCATTGCCGCCGGCATTGCCGTGGCGATCTGGCAACTGCCGCTGTCGCTGCGCAAGCCGTTGGCCATGCCCTGGCGCGCGGCTGTGCTGGCGTTCTACATCCGGCATCAGCGGTTGCCGTTGGTAGCGCTGCCTGCCGATTCAATCAACACCGCCGCCGGCCAGCTTCCGTTGCTGATCATCGCCACGCGTTTTGGCGCCGAATCAGCAGGCTGGTTGGCGTTGACCATGCGCATGCTGGGCGGCCCGATATCGCTGTTGGGTGCGGCGGTGCTCGACGTGTTCCGCCGCCAAGCGGCTCAGAGTTGGCGCGATCACGGCCAATGCCGCGACGATTACCTGCGCGCACTCAAGGTGCTGGGCGGCGCATCAACACTGTTCGTGCTGGCGCTGGCTCCTGCCAGTGAGCCTCTGTTTCAATTTGCCTTCGGGCCGTCTTGGCGAATGGCGGGTACCATTGCGTTCTGGATGTTGCCGATGTTTGCATTTCGTTTTGTGGCGAGCCCATTGAGCTACATGTTCTATGTCGCTGACAAGCAGCATATCGACTTGGTCTGGCAACTCACGCTGCTTGGCATGACCCTGGCGTCGCTGCTAATACCGACCAGTTACAGTGCCGCGCTGCAAATCTATAGCCTAGGGTACAGCATCATGTATATTGCATACTTGATTCTCTCATATCGATTTAGTTTAGGATCATCTAGATGATCGCCATTGTTGACTATGACATCGGCAATCTCGCAGCCATCGCCAATATGCTGCAACGTGTCGGCAGCATCGCCACCATCACCGCCGACGCCGCGACCCTAGAACGTGCCGACGGCATTATTCTGCCCGGAAATGGAGCCTTCGACGCCTGCATGCGGAATATCCGCGCCACTGGACTTGTACCGTTGCTAGAGCAGCTCGTGCTGGTTCAGCACAAGCCGCTGCTCGGCATTTGCGTAGGCGCCCAAATGCTTGGACACGGCAGCGAGGAGGGTACCGAAGCCGGTCTAGGGTGGCTGAAACTGCGGGTACGGCGATTTCCTCAATCGCCCAACCTGAGGATACCGCACATGGGCTGGAACGAAGTACAGATGCGGCAACCGGACCACCCATTGGTCAATGGTCTGCCGGACGCGGCGCGCTTCTACTTTGTCCACAGCTATTTCCTTGACCCCGAAGATAACACTGACATAATTTTGTCCACACACTATGGGATTGATTTTGCCTCGGGTGTAGCCAATGCCAACATCAGCGGGGTGCAGTTTCATCCAGAGAAAAGCCACCGCTTTGGCAAGCAGCTACTGGGTAATTTCGCGCGGGAGCTCAAGTGTACCGTAACCGCGTAATTCCATGTCTGTTGATCCGCGGCAACGGCCTGGTCAAGACACGCAAATTTAAAGACGCGGTCTACGTTGGTGATCCGGTCAACGCCGCGCGCATCTTTAGTGAAAAAGAAGCCGATGAAATCGTCATCCTGGATATTGATGCCTCCCGCGAGGGACGCGAACCCAACTACGAACTGGTGGCCGAAATCGCCGGCGAATGCTTCATGCCGATGGCCTATGGTGGCGGCGTGCGGAGCCTGGGACAAGTGCGAAAACTAATTCGATCGGGCGTCGAAAAAGTCGTGATAAATTCTGCTGCGACTGAATCCACACGCCTCATTACCGAGGCTTCGGAAGTTTTCGGCAGCCAAGCTGTGGTCGCTGCAGTCGACGTCAAACGCAACTTGCTGGGCGGCCTGAGGGTAATGGCCAGATCAGCGAGTGTAGAAACAAAACTGAAGCTTGACATCTATGTGAAACAACTCGTGACGGCCGGCGCTGGGGAGATATTTCTCAACAACATAGACCGCGACGGCATGATGGCCGGCTATGACCTGGACTTGATCCGATCGGTCACCCAACAAGTCAATGTGCCGGTGGTGGCCTGCGGCGGCGCGGGCTCGCTCAACCATATCATTGAGGCAGTTCGCGATGCCGGCGCATCGGCTGCGGCGGCCGGCAGCATGTTCGTCTTTCATGGCAAACACCGTGCAGTGCTGATTAGCTACCCCGATAACGTCAGATTTACATGAAATCTGACTTTTTCAAGGTTCAAGCAAATAATTTCAGATTTGCCTTGAGTCTATTGGTAATATTTTTCCCCAACGCAATTGTTTACGCACTGCAGTTGGAAGACTCCAATGCCTATGCGGGCTTCCAGCCAGTAGCCTTCGATCCTGAATATTGGATGAGAGCAATCTGCGCGTCAATTGTGCTTGCCGCCCTGATGCCACGTCGGGTGCACCTGCCGTCGCATTTTTTCTTGTTGCTGTACGGTATCTTTGTGCCATTGAACTATGTCATGTTCAACGCCGTAGGTGCTTATGTCGACACACCGGCCTTTCTGTGGCGATTCTTGGTTTTACTTCTTCCAATGCTGGCCATACGTGCCTGCCATCAATTGAGGATCATCGCTGCACCGATGCCGCTTTTTCGCTTTCGGCATGTTGAAAAGGGTATCGCAGTCGCCAGTCTATTGATCGCGCTTATCGTCTTGGCGAAGGGCCCTGCTTCGGCTGGCTTCGGCTTGGATGATGTGTACGAGCGACGACTGGACGGGCGTGAAATCTTTGTCGCTGGCTCGGCACTAAGTTATATGAGTACGATTGTAGTAAACGGCTTCACGCCCTTCCTTGCCTTCATGGGTGGGGTCAGCCGACGCCGTTGGCTCGCAGTTATGGCACTGGCGATGGCATTTGTCTACTTTTACGTGGTCGGCCTCAAGTCGCCTATCGCGTTCACCGCGCTAGCCTATGTCGTCGGCCTCGGTTTGGCCAGGGGTAGAGGCAATGGCGTTTATCGGCCATTGGCTTTGGCGCTCGGCACGGCATTCATTGCATTCGTCGCGGAAATAGTCTTGAACAAATTTTCGCTGGTTGCGGAATTTTTCTTTCGGCGCGTATTTGTAGTTCCGGCCGATGTCATGCAAAACTATTTCGACCTAATTTCTCGGAACACCTCCACAAACTGGTCACCTTTCACCGGCGTCAACAGTGCACCCGACGGTGTTTCGTACCTCGTTGGCCGGCTGTACTACAACAGCGACATCGCCAATGTCAATACCAACGCCTTCGTTGATTCGCTGGCGGCGCGGGGCTTACCGGGGCTCTTTTTGACGGTCTGCCTCGTCTGCGTCGTAACAACTTGGGCTGACGCTATGTACCGAAGCGCCAAAAACCCGGCTTTTATGTACATAGGATTTATGTACGCCTTGCTCCTGACCGAGCAGGCAGCCACGACTGCACTGATATCATCGGGCATCGGCACGCTGGCGGTTATACTGAGCGTCTCATTTGTCCCGAAACGCCAGCTTTCAGTTGCGAAACGCTTGCCAGCGCAAACGGCACTGCCCGTGAGTCACCCCAATTAACTCCCTACACCGCCTGCCATGACTGAAGCCGTCGCGTCCAAGAATAGATTGAACTACTTTGCCCAGACCTGCACGCAGTGCGTTATGGATACCAGCGACCCCAAAATTATTTTTGACGCCGCCGGCATCTGCAACCACTGTCATACATTCGAAAATATCACCAGCCGGGATTGGTACCCGAACGATGAAGGTAAACACCGCTGGAGCGGGATCCTCGACGATATGCGTGCAGCCGGCGGAGGTCGTGAATACGATTGTATCCTGGGCCTCAGTGGCGGCATTGACAGTTCGTATGTCGCATTGAAGGCCAAGCAATGGAACTTGCGGCCGTTGGTTGTCCATGTTGATGCGGGCTGGAACAGCGAGCTCGCGGTGGCCAATATTGAGAAAGTCGTAAAATACTGCAACTTTGATTTGCACACCCATGTAGTTGATTGGGACGAAATGCGTGATCTACAGTTAGCCTATTTACGATCCGGCATCTCAAACCAAGATACACCACAAGATCATATATTTTTTTCAAGTCTGTATCACTTTGCCACTGCCAATGGAATCCGCTACATACTGTCGGGTGGCAACCTGGCCACCGAGGGTATTTTCCCAACCGCATGGCACGGCGCAGCAATGGACGCGATCAACCTCAAGGCAATCCACCGCAAGTATGGCGAACGACCACTCAAATCATATAAGACAATTGGTTTTCTTGAATACTATTTGTGGTATCCCTTAGCCAAGAAGATGCGCACTGCGCGTCCATTGAACTATATGCCCTATGACAAGAATAAAGCCATCGCCGAACTTGAAAGTACCATTGGCTGGCGGTCGTACGGTCGCAAACATGGCGAATCACTGTTCACCAAACTATTTCAAAATCATTATCTGCCCATCAAATTCGGCTTTGACAAGCGGCGTCCGCACTTGTCTAGCCTGATCGTTTCCGGGCAGTTAACCCGCGACGATGCCCTGGCCAAGCTGGGAGAACCGCTCTACGACCCGCAGGAGCTTGAAATCGATATCAGCTACTTCTGCAAGAAGCTGCGTATTTCCCGCGCTGAGTTCGATGAATTCATGACTAACCCAAAACACGACTACTCCGATTTTGCAAACTGGGATAGGTGGCATCGTCGTCTGAAATCGGCTCAGAAGATTGTCGAGCGCTTGACGGGCCGCCGCATCAATGTCTACTCCTAGGAACCTGCCGGACTTTGGGTCTCATCTGCGCCATGACGAGATTCGGTTCCAGCCAATGCGGCGGCAAGGCGCTGGCTCGGTTCCCAAATCTAGCCGGCAACGCAGGACTGCAGCGAAAATCGTCCCAACCCTTCGGGTTGAAGCCGGGAAAGTGCAGATCCTTCATTGCAAATACTCGCCATGCCACAAGACATGGCGGTACCTCGCGCCTAGGTTGAGCCCTTTTTCCAGCTTCACCGCACGCCCCATCAAATGACCCACCGGCTCCCAGGCGTCGAGGCATCGACTGCCGCAAGGGAAAGGTGGCATGACACCGCTTTCTGCAACGTCGCGCCGACTTTACGTGCGCGCCGCGCTTAATCCGTTTGCGCGACACCTCAAGACCACTGGTGATGCGCCAGCGTTACTGAAAAGCATTGCCGTTTACGAAGAATTGCTTGTCCCCTACTTTCGAAGGGCGCGCCCATTTTAGGGTCGACCGCCAACATTAGGTGCAACCAGCAATTCCGATTCACTTGGAATTTGCGCAGCCAAGTCAACTGGCGCTCCAAGAGTGCGCCAACGCTAGAAGAGCAGTACTAGATTGATGTGCAATACCGCAGCGCGGTTCTCGATGCAGAAGCGATAGGCAGCATCGCGGTATCCCATGAAATTTTTTCAAATCACACACAAATGGGTGCC
>JANPNU010000067.1:0-2038 GCA_031427615.1 Burkholderiales bacterium | reverse complement strand
CACCGGCGCTGGAAGAAAAAGAAGACCTGGCGCTGAAGTGCAGCGTCCGCTGAACCGCTCGCACCAACGATTTTCACTATTTCTCCTACCCTAACCGCCTGCACCAACGGTTTCAGGCCGAAGCGAATTTTTATTTGGTGCGTTTGCGCGGTGTCGCGGGTGCGCTCAGCACAAACCGGAGTGCCACTATGGCAACCATTTCCTAATTTCGCGCGCCTTGACGAGGTAGCGCCGCTCCGGGTAATCCCGCCGATCATGTGGAAGGATGATTGCGGGTTTCAGGTTTTTTTGAAAAGCCGACATGCCGCCGTGCCGGTTCTCGGAATGCAGCCGTGCGCTTTCGGTTTGGCTCAGTTCGATTCGATATGCCTCATCGATTGACAGGAGATTGCGGTCAAAAGCTGCGTGATGCAGTTTGCAAAGTGCGATACCGTTCGATGTCTCATCCGTGCTGGCACTGTAAGCCACCGGCACAATATGCGCCGCATCCACCAGATTGAGTTGCAGCCCACAGAACGCGCAGCGGTGTCCATATGCGCCCAATACGCGGCTACGGAAATCATGCGCCCGGTACTTTCGGGTGATCTGCGCGATGACTTGCTGCCGGGCAGGATTTGGGATGGCCTCAATTTCACGCTCCGACACCGCATCGAGCCGGTCGAGCAGGGCCAGATCTTTGGACGCCATCCCCGACTTGTGCAAAGCCCTGGAACTCAATGCGTAGTCGACAAAAAATTCCGGCCTGAACGCGATGGCAATCTCTCCTGTGTGGCGCCGGTAATGTGCAAACGCATTCTGGTGTGCTTGCGACAAAGTTTCTTCCTTGATCTGAATCGAGGGAGACGAGCTGGCCTGTCCACTGTGACGATCAATGTCAAACGCCACGAACACTTCGTAGCCGGCATGCCACCCCAACAGCAGCGTCGTTACTTGGGGATCGAGTGACGGCACAACGCCAGTCAATTGAATTCGGTACTCGTCCACCGCGCGCGCAGCACCTCCGCCATGCGTGCAGTTCCAGATGTAAGCCAGGACATCGAAACCGCGTTCTTCGGCTGTGTGAATGCGCAGGCGAAAAGGCTTGCGCGCGGCCAGCGTCAGCGCTTGCCAGCCCGAACGGTCGACGGCCTGCAACAGGACATCAAGCAGTTGGTTTTGGCTCAACGGCGATGTTCGATTCGGCATGCAGACATCCTTCATTCAAAGGAACTCACAAAAAAGCAAAAAGAGTTGTTGTCACACAAAAACATTCCAGTTATGATTTTGTGTCACAAAAACATTGCAGTTAATTTTAGAAGGATTCTCCCGCATGGCCCGTCCCAAAGCCGACACTCCGCGCGACAGTTTTGCCAATGTGCGGCTGACCACTGAAGAACGTGACGCGATCGAATCGACTGCGCGAGCCATGGGCCTGAAGTCCATCAGTGAATACGTCCGCCACCTTCATCAACAGAACGCATTCACGGCGCAGCAAAATCGCGCGCTCTATGAAGTATCTCCGCAAGCCATGTATGACGGCAACCGGCTGAAGCGATTTTTTGAAACCCGCCGCGGCAATATTTACCAAGGTGACAGCCGCGACTACTTGTTTGGACTGGCCAAACCGGAGTCCGTTGATCTGATCGTTACTTCACCACCGTTCGGCCTGGTGCGCAAAAAGAGCTACGGCAACGAGGATGCCGATGACTATTGCGAGTGGTTCCGCCCGTTCGCCGACGGCTTCAAGCGAGCGCTGAAGCCGAACGGCAGCCTGGTCATCGACATTGGCGGCGCGTGGAAGCCAGGCACGCCGACCCGTTCGCTGTATCACTTTGAATTGCTGGTCATGCTCTGCAAGGAATTCGGGTTCCATCTTTGTCAGGAGCACTTCTGGTGGAACCCTTCCAAGTTGCCCCACGCCGGCGGAGTGGGTCAACGTGCGCCGGGTACGCGTTTCTGCTATTTACAACAACAAAGAATATATCGAATATATTTTGAAGAGTCACCAAATAAAAAGATCCGAATTTATTAAAAGTTTAACTTTCTACTCGGAAAACCC
>JANPNU010000066.1:0-2251 GCA_031427615.1 Burkholderiales bacterium | reverse complement strand
TGCCAATGCCACCAAGAATTTAAAATACATCATTATCGAAACAGCATTTCCAAACAAAGAGCGTGAACTTGCGGTTGTATCCAAACATCTTTGTCCCAGTATGCTCGGTGAGGAACTGGCAAAACTGACCCGCCCGGTGGAAATTCTGGTGACGCATCTAAAGCCATGTGAAGTACACCTGACCATGAGTGAAATCGGCCGCAATGCCGGTAAGTGGCGCCCGCGCATGCTTGAGCAAGGCATGGAGTTGTTTATTTGACGATCACGGTTGATATGCAGGTATTCCATACATGGCGTGGAGAGATATTGATCAATGCAACTTGGCGAGTAATTATTTAGTGTTGGTGATGGCAAAAATTGGCATAACGAGGCCCTAGATGAGCGCAGTAATGGATCCCAAAACGGGTGGTGGAAATGGATTGAGCCCCCAGGCCGCCGACATGTCGTCCAAGCTGGCTTTCTCAAAAAAGCTGCAGGCAGTGACGAATCGGATTCACTCGACGACCAACGTCGATGAAATCATGCTCGATGTGACCCGCGATATTTGCCAGTTGTTTGATGCGGATCGGCTGACTGTGTACACCATGTCTGAGGATGGCTCGGCCATCGTTTCAAAGGTGAAGTCCGGCTTGACCTCATTTAAGGATATTAAGCTGCCGTTGTCGGAGAGCTCGATCGCCGGTTGTTGTGCGTTAAACAAACGCTTCATGAATATCAAGGATGTTTACGATGAAGTTGAGCTGAAGAGTTTTTCTCCAAACCTGGCATTTTTGAAAGCGGTTGACCAACGGACCGGTTACCGCACCAAACAAATGATGGTGGTGCCCATCATTTCGAGTGATGCGAGTGGCGGTGTGGGAGATCTTGCCGGTGTCATTCAGGTCATTAATCATTTGCCGGGAACGCCGTTTACGCCGCTCTCCGAAGAAGGCTTGCTCGAGTTATCAAAGACCCTTGCCATCGCCTTCAGGGTTCGCCAGCAGATTCCGTCACAAATAAAATCAAAATTCGAATTTTTGGTTGTCGACAATATTATTTCTGAAGGTGAGCTCGAGCTGGCGACCCGCACCGCCAGGCGCAAGAACAAAAATGTCGAAGACATATTGATCGATGAGTTCCAGGTGAAACCGGCCGCCATTGGAGCCGCACTGGCGAAATATTTTGGTGTTGAATACGAACCGCACAAGCCGGAAAGGGTAAAACCGATCGACTTGCTGAAAAATTTGAAGCGTGATTATTGTGAGTCATCCAACTGGATGCCGGTTGATGATTCAAAGGCGGGAATCGTCATCTTGACCACCGATCCGGAGCATACAAAAAGCTCGCGTGTGGTCGAAAACATTTTTCCGAAGTCAAAAATTTTATATCGAGTCTGTACATCACGAGACTTTATGTCCACGCTCGGACAGTTATTTGGTGCCGCGGATGGCTCGTCTACTGAAGACATTGGCGATCTGCTGTCGAGTTTGGACGATGATTCGGAACTGCAAGAGTCTGGTTCGGATGAGGTTTCTGCCGCAGCCGACAATGAGTTGGTCAAGCTGGTTAATAAAATTATTATCGATGCCTACAATCAAGGTGCATCAGATATCCATATCGAGCCATTGCCTGGTAAAGGCAAAACCGGTATTCGGTTCCGTAAGGACGGTTCACTTGCGCCCTATATTGAGGTGCCATCAAGCTACCGCAGCGCGCTTTGCGCGCGCCTGAAAATCATGTGCGACCTTGATATTTCCGAGAAGCGCAAGCCGCAGGACGGTAAGATCAAATTTAAAAAATACGGCCCACTGGATATTGAGTTGCGTGTTGCGACGATCCCCACCACTGGTGGTGTCGAAGATATTGTGATGCGTATTTTGGCGGCGGGCGAACCGATTCCACTGGAAAAGTTGGGCTTAACAACCAAAAACAGGACGAATCTGGTCAACGCAATCGCCAAGCCTTACGGTTTGTTTTTTGTTTGTGGACCAACCGGTTCGGGTAAAACGACGACGCTGCATTCCGTGCTGGGTTCACTGAATAAACCGGACACTAAAATTTGGACCGCCGAAGATCCGGTTGAGATCACGCAAAAAGGATTGAGGCAGGTTCAGGTCAATAAAAAAGTGATTGATTTTCCCGCGGTGATGAAGGCGTTTTTGCGCGCCGATCCTGACATCATTATGGTTGGTGAGATGCGCGACGCAGAAACCACCCACATCGGTATTGAAGCGTCGCTGACCGGACATTTGGTGTTTGCAACGTTGCATAC
>JANPNU010000065.1:0-2148 GCA_031427615.1 Burkholderiales bacterium | reverse complement strand
AAACATTACCGGTAGGGTCATCGACATCATCGCGCCAATTGGCAAAGGCCAGCGCGGCTTGTTGGTGGCGTCACCCAAATCCGGCAAAACCGTCATGTTGCAACATATCGCCCAGGCGATCACCAGCAATCATCCGGAAGTCATATTGATCGTATTACTGATTGATGAGCGCCCGGAGGAAGTCACCGAGATGACACGCACCGTCAAGGGTGAAGTGGTGTCATCAACCTTTGACGAACCCGCCACACGCCATGTGCAGGTCGCCGAGATGGTGATTGAAAAAGCCAAACGACTGGTCGAACACAAAAAGGACGTGGTGATTTTGCTCGACTCGATCACCCGCCTCGCCCGCGCCTACAACACGGTTGTGCCGGCTTCTGGAAAGGTCTTGACCGGTGGTGTGGATGCCAACGCCCTGCAACGTCCAAAACGGTTTTTTGGTGCCGCCCGCAATATCGAAGAAGGCGGCTCACTCACCATTATCGCCACCGCGCTGATCGACACCGGCTCACGCATGGATGATGTGATTTACGAAGAATTCAAAGGCACCGGCAATATGGAGGTGCATTTGGATCGACGTGCCGCGGAGAAGCGTGTTTATCCGGCCTTAAACGTCAATCGCTCCGGTACGCGTAAAGAAGAATTGCTGATTAAACCTGAAATCCTGCAACGCGTCTGGGTATTGCGCAAAATGATGTTTGCAATGGATGAATTGGAAGCGACCGAATTTTTGATCGACAAACTCAAAGCGACCAAAAACAACGCGGAATTCTTTGATTCAATGAAGAAGACCTAATCCAATGCTGTTCGCTTAGTCAAATTACCTCGTCATTCCCGCGCAGGCGGGAATCCAAGTCCCCTTGTGTGGGGCACCAAAAAATTGGATTCCCGCCTGACACCAGAATGACGACCAAAGGTGATTGACGTCGCTTTTTTCTGGCTTATGAGTAAACGAACAGGTTTGAGACCTAATCCGTTGATTTGAGGATTGCGCCCCATCCACGGCGCGACGTTTCCTTCCCACTTACCGCGCTAAATCACTGATTTTCCCCTCCACATTGGGCGCGCCAACCCGCAAATGCGGGATGGCGCAGCACGGGTATCGCGGCGGTACAATGAATTATTAATTTTTGGGTCCTTTTGCCGCCATGACAAGTGTACTGATTGTTGAAGATGATGCGGCATTTCGTGACCGCTATGTGGCGACACTGGCCAATGATCCGGCTTTCAAAGTCGTCGCCAGTGTTGGCACCGCCGCCGATGGTTTGGCCATGCTCGACTTGAACAAGCCGGATATTTTGTTGGTTGATTTGGGATTGCCGGATCAATCTGGCATCGAAGTCATCCGCCACGCCCATAAAACCCTGCCGTCGTGTGAGTGTATGGTGGTCACGGTGTTTGGTGACGAAGAGCATGTGTTGGCATCGATTGAGGCCGGTGCTTCCGGCTATTTGTTAAAGGACGCGTCTGAGGACAGCTTTTTATCCGGCATTCGCGAATTATTGGCTGGTGGCTCGCCAATTTCGCCGATCATCGCACGGCGCTTGTTAAAACGATTTCACGCTGACGCCAGCATGGCCCAAGCAACCCCGCCAAGTTCTGATATCGTATCGGTCGACAGTGATGTCACCTTGTCGGAACGTGAACGCGAAATATTGCACTTAGCTTCAAAGGGTTATAACTACCCGGAAATGGGTAAGTTAATGGGAATTTCTCCTCACACCGTGACGAGCCATGTCAAAAAAATCTATCGAAAGCTCGCGGTTCATTCACGTGGAGAAGCTGTATTTGAAGCCAACCGCATGGGTCTTATTCGCACCCTTTAAGCGCGTATTTACCGGGGCCCGTCTGACCGGCCAATGGTTACGGGCAATTTTTGCTGTCTGCTTTTGTATCGTTTTGCCCGCGCTACCGGTTGTATCCATGGCTGCCGATTCCACCCACATCCCAAACACCGGGCCGGCCGAAAGCACCATCACCACCTTTGTGCACGCGCAGTTTTTGCAGTCCGTGTCCATGGCGATTCCGGCGGAAACCAGCGCATGGCAAATGATTGACCTGCCCGATAGTTGGCGCCAACAACAAAGAGATTGGGAAAAGTTTGGTTGGTATCGCTTGACCTTTAACGACCGCCCATCAACGCACACC
>JANPNU010000064.1:0-1928 GCA_031427615.1 Burkholderiales bacterium | reverse complement strand
ACGGACCACAGCCACTTGCCTTGGCCTTGGGTGTAGCTTGACTGGAGTGGAATCGGCACGACCAACTGAACATCGTGAGACTGCATCTGGTCAGTCTGAGCGGCTGAAATTCCGGGCTCTAGAGTAACCAAATGCTTGCGCGCGATGCGATCCGCCTCGGAAGGATTTGCCGCCAGCGTTCTTTGCAAACCGATTTTGCGGCCAACATCGAGAGTTTGTTTGCCGGAAATGCCGGGTCGAAATAGGCTGCTTGTTCGGGAAACAGAAAGTCCGGCTTGTTGTTACGCTCGGTCTTTCCGCCCTTGACGTAGGAAATTGAGCAAGCGTCAAACACCGCCGCCAAGTGATGCTCGAACGATTGCCCCATTCGGGATTTCCGCCGATTCTGCACACCGAGCGAGTAAGACAAGAATCCGTCAACATCGACCCCGTCCGCACTGACAAAGCCCTGCTCGATCCGGGCGGAAACGATCCGGCGTTCGAGGCGACGAAACATTGCTTCCTCGTGGTCCAGCCACGCCATCAGCGCCGCTTCGAACCCGCTTTTACGTCATTCTTGCATGAGGTGAGAGTGTCAAATTCCAGCTGCTAACCAACTCAAACCTTTGCGCGAACTCTTCACACGTTCCCCAACAGCTCATATCCGCAATGTTATCGGAATCACAAACGTCTTCAAATTCTTCGAAGAAATGCCAAACGTGGTCCTCATCCGTCATGCCTCCGCTATACGCATATAATGATGCGTAGAGTGGGGTAATGCCAATCTCTTCGGCAATGAAAAACTCACTGCTTTCCATCTTCCCTTCGATCAGTTGTCGCTCTGACTGCGAAAGCCTGCCTGATAAAAGGACGGATCCGCAGGACTTGAAGTTGCCTGCGTCCCGATAGGAATATTTAAAGAGCGTACAAGTTTTGCCGCCTCCAGATTGCCTCTCATCTTGCATCGAAAAATCGCATATTTCTATGCCATTGCAAGAAGGCAGCATCAGGCTCAAATCTAGTTGACGGACTGATCGAAGCCCCCTGAAACGCAGAGAAAAAATCACGCGTCTTCTGACTCGTATGATTCAAAAGAGATTTTGAGACCAAAACCGTGAGCGAACTATCGACGGCTATTAGCCCGCGGTCAAAAGCTCGATCGAATGTTGCCGAGAGGCAGAGTCCATTCGCCGGATTGTGGCGATTTTTCACATCGACGCCCCACGGCACTATGTGGCTGGCATTCAACAAAGACGGTTCCGCAATGCCGGTGATGCAGCATGTGTTCTCGAAATTGGCAAGTACCGCTCGCCTGAAGAAATTCTGTCCAACCCGTCGCTCCACAGTTGTTGCTGCAGTTGATGGCCCGTCATATGGTTCGAATGCGAATGGTCGCACGTCTTCCCTTAGTCTCGGACTGCCGTTGCTGAGATCACTGTCATTGGCATTCCAAGCCAGCTCGGCCTCTTCGATCTGCGTTGTCCAGTCTCCGCTAAATTGTGCCCAAACGCTCCTGTCCTGCGCTGACGCGCCCTGCAGACCTTTGCGACCAGATTCCGTTATCTTTGGGTCCAAGCTTGCAAAATTGGCGAGTTTCATAGCGACCGACGAGTTCGTCCGCCCGAGGATGCTTGCCAATTTTTGAATTTCAGGATTGCCCGAGTGCAATTGTCCGAACGGCAATTGAAAGTAGAGAAAGAGCGCCAGCTTGGTCTCCTCCTCAGTCCATCTCTTTCGAGGTTCCTTCACTGGCGTCTCTATCGCAAAATCCACGAAATAGTCCTTGGCCGAACGCGTATTGAATCCTAGCTCAATGTTGGAACAGTCCGGGAACGAATGCAAGCGGAGACTGAACGCTTTCGGACCGTTTTCCACTGCGACCAAACCTTGGACGAGCCGTGACTTGCCGCCTCGGTAATCGCTCAGCGATTATCCGAAGCGAAGTGGCG
>JANPNU010000063.1:0-10433 GCA_031427615.1 Burkholderiales bacterium | reverse complement strand
GCTTGGTAACGACGGTGTACAGACCATCCTGCGCACGCAGGGCTTCGACCACGCCGCGCGATTTGAGGCTCACACCGCAAATGCCCCAGTGCGGGTCGCGCTGCAACACGCATTTCACCAATAAGATTGTGCCAGGCTGGCTGGACAAAATGTTGCCATGGCGCAAAGCCAGCGGCGCCTGGCTCGACAATGTGGTGCTGGTATCGCCCAGCCGCGCGTACCTTGACCGATTGCCAATGAAAAAACTGCCGGATCGGAATGATTTCAGCCGTTTTATGCACGACTACGAGGGCCGCCTCCAATACTGGCGCCTGGCAATGGATGAAAGCGCACGACTGCGCGACGAATTGGCGACGTTGATTGAGAGCGGGAAAATTGTCGATCGACTGACGCCGATCTAGCTGCCCAAAGCCAGCACCGGTCAATGGGTTGCCGGACAATTCATCGGAAATGAAACACCAGCAAAAACGGCGTGAACCAGCCTATTTCAATTGGCGGCGCGCGCCAATAGCCGACTTTACTTGGTGATTTTGTAGGCTTTGCCAATTGCTGAAAGCAAGGCAAACAACGCCGTGGCGAGCACCATGGCACTGACCACCGTTGCCAACGCAAGCGGGATGCCCGTCAGTCCAACCGATTTCCATAACCACGATGACAAAATCGCGGACGGAACGGCGCAAATGGCAATGGCGAGAACCGAAATGACGTAGGTTTTCATTGGCGATGGAAGATGGGTGTAGGAGCCGGCTAAATTTCTGGGGGTATTCATTGAGGGCGCAAAGGTTGTTTTGGAAGCTGGCGCTCATTTTACCTGCAATGCCGGTTTGCGGTTTTAATCGTTTTGATGTTTCACAGGCCGATGCGTGGTGTTGCGCATGGGAAATGCCCCAATCGTTTGGGCAACACCCGCCCGGCGCGCTCGGACATTCTTTATGGGCTCGCCGACCACTGGTCTCAATATCAACTTGCAAGATGTAATTCTCCCCATTACAATTACGAATGATCAAATCATTCAGGCACAAAGGACTGGAACGTTTTTTTGTCGCCGCCGATGCACGTGGACTGACATTGGCACATGTACCCAGGCTGTCACGCCTGCTTGACGCGATAGATCATGCAGAGCGCATTGGTGATCTGGATGTGCCTGGTTGGTATCTGCATCGTCTGAAAGGTGACATGAAGCATCTTCACAGCCTGCGCGTTTCCGGCTATTGGCGCCTCACGTTTGAGTTCATTGACGGCGACGCACACATCGTGAACCTGGAGGATTACCACTAATGAAAAAGACGACCACAATCAAGCGAGACCCGACCCGCCGACCGACGCATCCCGGTGCGGTGCTACGCGCAGATGTATTGCCGCAATTGCAAATGACGCAGGCTGAATTTGCCGCGCGCCTTGGTGTATCTCGATTGACAGTTTCCGAGATTCTTCATGAAAAGCGCTCTGTCACCGTGGATATGGCGATGCGAATCGGCACGCTGCTGGGCAATGGCCCCGGACTGTGGTTGCGGATGCAACAGGCGGTCGATATTTGGGAACTGCAAGGTAGCGGTAAGTACAACAAAATTGAGCCGGTGCAAATCGCGGTGTGATCAATCCCACAAGACCGGCCTGACGGCCTTGGCAATAGCGTGTTGGGATCGTTTTTTGACAAACTCCACAGCTTTGATCGCATCTTTGTCGGAGGATACAAAAAAATCACATATTGGCAGGCAAGCCGCCAAATGAAAGTGGTCATAGCTGTTTGATGGATCTGCCTTGAGTTCATCGCTGGCACGAAACTCCCCCAACAATGATTCAATTTCCAGTGCTGGGCATATGCGATTCAAAGATTCACCACCCATTGCCACCTTGCATATTAGCGCTGCAGAATCTGCAACCGGTATCTGGTACCGCTCCAATACTGATTTTGCAATGATTAGATTTATCTGCATGTTTGGCACATCATGCTCTACTTTTTTGAGCTCTTTACGAACAAATTCGATGTGCTCCATTGATTTTTCGAGAATTGATTCATCATACTTGCCGCTTATTTTCACGCAGGCTTCGTGTGCAGCAGAGTGGTTGGCCGGAATGGTCAACTGTTTCGGTCTTGGGTTGTGCACGAGTAAGCCTGCGAACGAATCAAAAAGTGGAATTTCCGTGACTGTATCGTCAACTTCCGAAGTCAAAAAACGTATGAACCCGAGGTCTCTCTGCCAAAGGTGATCCGGGATCCAAACACGGGCCAAAGTATCAATAACCAGTGCGCGTGCGGCTATATGTTCTGCCTTGTCACCTTTGATCGCTTCAGAAACAGAGTATTCGCTGAACGCAAAATAGGCACTTTCACAATCGCACAACCTAAAAATATCTGCTCCCGACAGTGATTTTTTTGCCAAATCGCTCACGACATTGTTGTCCAGATAAATGAGCGGTTTGCGAATGACTGAATGTGTCATGACTAAAGATTCGGTGCCAGCCACCGCTCCGCCAAAGGAATACTCCAACCCTTGCGTTTGGCGTAATCCTCCACCTGATCGTGATCGATTTTGCCCACCGCAAAATACTGCGACTGCGGATGCGAATAATAAAAGCCCGACACCGCCGCCGTCGGCCACATCGCAAATGAATCCGTTAATGTGATGCCGGCGTGATTGCTGGCGTTGAGCATCATGAATAGCGGTGCCTTTTCAGAATGTTCCGGACATGCCGGATAACCGGGTGCCGGACGAATACCAACGTATTTTTCCGCAATCAAATCATCGATCGCCAGCGTTTCGTCGGCCGCGTAGCTCCAATCATCGCGCCGCACCCGCGCGTGCAGGTATTCGGCGAACGCTTCGGCCAGCCGATCCGCCAGCGCTTTAATCATGATGGCACTGTAGTCATCGTTGGCCGCTTCAAACGCCTTGGCGCGTTCGTCACCACCGATCCCGGCGGTCACCGCAAATCCGCCAAGGTAGTCCTTGATGCCGGTCGATCTTGGCGCGACAAAATCCGCCAGACATTGATTCGGATTGCCTGCCGGCTTTTCATTCTGCTGGCGCAAGTGATGGAATAGCTGAATGACGTCGGCACGATTTTCGTCAGCGTAGATTTCGATTGAATCACCGACGGCATTCGCCGGCCAAAAACCGAATACCGCGTTGGCCTGCAGCCATTTTCCCTTGATAATTTTATCGAGCATTTGCTGTGCGTTGGCAAACACTTCCCGGGCGCTTTCCCCCACCACCGCATCATCGAGTAGTTGCGGGTATTTTCCCCACAGGTCCCAAGTCTGAAAAAACGGGCTCCAGTCGATATACGGCACCAATTGTTCAAGCGGGAAATTTTTCAGCGTCTTGGCACCCAGCCATTTTGGTTTGGGTGGCACATATCCCGCCCAATCGAGTTTGGCGGCATTGGCGCGCGCAACTTCCAATGTCACCAGCTTCACACCTTTTTTGTTGGCGTGTTGTTCGCGCACTTTGACAAAATCGGCCCGCACATCACGCACATACTGATCACGCAATTGGTCCGACAACAAATTGCTGCACACACCAACGGCACGCGAGGCATCCGGTACCCACACTACCGGCCCTTGGTAATGTGGTTCGATCTTGACCGCCGTGTGGGTGCGCGAAGTCGTGGCGCCACCAATCAGCAAAGGAATGGTGAAACCAAGTCGTTGCATCTCCTTGGCGAAATGCGCCATTTCTTCCAGTGACGGTGTGATCAATCCGGATAAACCAATGATGTCGGCCTTTTCCCTGATCGCCGCATCCAAAATTTTATCGGCTGGCACCATCACCCCCAGATCGACCACTTCATAGTTGTTACATTGCATCACCACACCAACAATATTTTTGCCGATGTCGTGCACGTCGCCCTTGACCGTGGCCATGACAATCTTGCCCCTGGCTTTGGCATTAACCGTGCCATTCAGACGTTTTTCTTCTTCGATAAACGGCACCAGATGGGCGACCGCTTGTTTCATCACCCGCGCCGACTTCACCACCTGCGGTAGAAACATTTTGCCGGCACCAAACAAATCACCGACCACGTTCATGCCGTCCATCATCGGCCCTTCAATCACATTGATCGGCCGCCCGCCCGCTGCCTGCACTTTGGCACGGCATTCCTCGGTGTCGGCAACAATGTATTGGGTAATGCCTTTCACCAGCGCGTGTGTCAGACGCGCTTCGACTTCATCGGCGCGCCACGCCAGGTTTTCCACTTGGTCTATTTTGAGACCCTTGTATTGCTCGGCAAATGCGACCAGACGATCAGTGGCGTCGGCCCGCCGGTTGAACAACACATCTTCAACACACAGCAGCAAGTCTTTGGGGATGTCGTCATACACACCAAGCTGTCCTGCATTCACAATGCCCATGCTCATGCCGGCACGGCCGGCGTGATACAAAAACGCCGTGTGAATGGCTTCACGCACCGGCTCGTTACCACGGAACGAAAACGACACATTCGACACCCCGCCGCTGACCTTAGCGTACAGCAGATTCTGCCGAATCCATTCGGTGGCGCGAATAAAATCGACGCCGTAGGTGGCGTGTTCCTCGATACCGGTGGCGACCGCAAAAATATTTGGGTCAAAAATAATATCTTCCGGCGGGAAACCGACTTCTTCGGTGAGGATTTTGTACGAACGGGCACAAATTTCAGTCTTGCGCGCAAACGTGTCCGCCTGGCCTTTTTCATCAAACGCCATGACGATGACCGCTGCGCCATAACGACGGCACAATTTGGCGGCGGCAATAAATGCCGGAATTCCTTCCTTCATCGAAATCGAATTAACGATCGATTTGCCCTGCACACATTTCAAGCCGGCCTCAATCACACTCCACTTCGACGAGTCGAGCATGATCGGCACACGGGAAATATCCGGCTCACCCGCAATCAGATTGAGAAATTTCACCATTGCCGCTTGTGAATCCAACATGGCCTCATCCATGTTGATGTCAATCACCTGCGCGCCACTTTCAACCTGTTGTCTGGCCACCGTCAGCGCGGCGTTGTAATCGTCGTTCAAGATTAATTTGGCAAAGACGCGCGACCCGGTGACGTTGGTGCGCTCACCCACATTCACAAACAACGAGTCGTCGCCAATGTTGACCGGCTCCAATCCTGATAAGCGCAAACGTTTTTCCAACGTTGGAATGGCGCGTGGCTTAAACGGCTTCACCACCTCGGCAATCGCGCGGATATGTTGTGGGGTGGTGCCACAACAGCCACCGGTGATATTGAGCCAACCGGCCGCAGCCCATTCGCGAATATGGGCGGCGGTCTCGGCGGGCAATTCATCGTATTCGGCCATGGCATTCGGCAAGCCGGCATTGGGATGCGCCGACACGCGGCAATCGGCAATTTGTGCCAGCTCCTCGATATGCGGGCGTAATTCTTTGGCACCGAGTGCACAATTAAAACCAATCGAAATCGGTCTGGCGTGATGCACCGAGTTATAAAACGCCTCGACTACCTGACCTGACAGGGTGCGCCCGGAGGCATCGGTGATGGTGCCGGAAATCATGATCGGCAAGCGTTGCTCGATGGTGAGGCCGCGTGCCTCAAATTCTTCATCAACCGCAAAAATGGCCGCCTTGGCGTTAAGCGTATCAAAAATCGTTTCAATCAAAATAATGTCGGCCCCGCCATCGATCAGGCCGCGTGTTGCTTCGCGATAGGCATCTTTGACCTGATCAAAATTAACCGCGCGAAAGCCGGGATCATTCACATCGGGCGACAACGACAGGGTGCGATTCATGGGCCCCAACACACCGGCAACAAAGCGTGGCTGATCCGGTGTGCGCAGTGAAAAACCATCGGCCACCGTGCGTGCCAACTTCGCGCCCTGAAAATTTAACTCATAGGCCAATGATTCCATGCCGTAGTCCGCCATTGAAATGGTGGTCGAATTAAACGTGTTGGTTTCGAGAATATCCGCACCGGCGTTCAGGTATTCCGCGTGAATTTCACGAATGACATCGGCTTTGGTGAGGGTTAATAAATCGTTGTTGCCCCTGAGGTCGGATGGCCAGTCGGCGAAACGCACGCCGCGATATTCAGCCTCGGTCAATTTGTAACGCTGGATCATGGTGCCCATGGCGCCATCCAGCACCAAAATACGCTGCGCCAGCGCGTCCATCAACGCACGGGTACGGTTGGGGCGATGAGCGGGATCGATTGGCACCGGTTGGCTGGCCGATTGTTGTGAAGGCAATTGAGTCATGTCCAAATTCAGAAAATAAAAAAACTGTCGAGTCGGTTGGCACCAAGCGGACAGGTTGTTGGAACATGCCTCGCTTTAGCGGAATTTCAGACGGGGAAAAATTCTCTGTCCCATCCCGCGCCCGCAAGCTGAATCAAATCGGCGCGATGCGTTATTTTACGCGGAATGGCGCTAACACTCCACCGCCGCCAGCGCCAACCCACCCAACGAGGTCTCTTTGTATTTGGTTTGCATGTCGGCACCGGTGCGGCGCATGGTTTCGATCACTTGATCGAGCGTGACATGATGAATGCCGTCGCCGCGCAAGGCCAATGACGTCGCCGATATGGCTTTGATGGCCCCCATGGCATTGCGCTCGATACAGGGAATTTGCACCAGGCCGCCAATCGGGTCACAGGTCATGCCCAGATGATGCTCCAATGCAATCTCGGCGGCATTTTCGATTTGCGCATTGGAAGCGCACAGCACCGCTGCCAGACCGGCCGCCGCCATCGCCGCCGCGGAACCAACCTCGCCCTGGCAACCGACCTCGGCACCGGAAATAGACGCATTCATTTTGCACAATGCACCAACGGCAGAGGCGACAATCAGAAAGTCACGCAGCTGCGCCTGATCGGCGTGGCAAAAATCGCGTGCGTAACGCAACACCGCCGGCACCACACCGGCCGCACCATTGGTTGGCGCGGTCACCACCCGCCCGCCTGCGGCGTTTTCTTCATTCACCGCGATGGCATACACACTCACCCAATCCATGATTTGGTGCGGCAACATTGTGCGGCATTTGTTTTCAGCCAATAATTTTTCGTGAATACCGTGGGCACGACGCGGCACATTCAGGCCACCCGGTAACGTGCCGTCGGTTGCCATGCCACGGTCCATGCAGTCAAACATGGTGTCGATCACCCGATCCAAAAAGGCATTGGTTTCGACCTCTGGTCGCAACGCATTTTCATTCAGTCGCAGCAAATCAACCAATTTGCTGCCGGTTTGATTACACGCCGCCAGCAACTGTTGCATCGATTGAAAAGGATGGGGCACCTGATGCTCATCACCTCGTGTTGTGCCGACAAAGGCCTCGTCCTCGTCAACAACAAAACCGCCGCCAATCGAATACATGGCGCGCTCGATCAGCAGGGTCGACTGATGATACGCCCGGAACATCATGCCGTTGGAATGGATCGGCAACAAATCGCGCAAATTAAAACGAATGTGGGTTAATGGCGAAAACGACACCGCCTGTTGTGCCAATAACGTCAACTGATTCTGTTTGGTTACCGCGGCAATAAATGCGCCAATGGATGAGGGGTCAACATCGTCGGGTGTATCGCCGTGTAAGCCCAGAATAATGGCGGTGTCGGTGGCGTGCCCCTTGCCGGTGTGGGCGAGTGAACCAAATAGTTCCACTTCGACTTTGCTGATTTTTTCCAGCTCACCTACCGGCAATTCCATCAAAAACCGGCGCGCGGCGCGCATCGGCCCAACGGTATGCGAGCTCGATGGCCCGATACCAATTTTGAACAAATCAAAACAACCGAGATAACTCATTTTGCCGCGACGTTATTGGCATCCAGCCAATCGAGCGCCAGCGCCGTCAACGCCTTCACACCAATTTTCAAACCGGATTCATCCACATAAAAACGCGGGCTGTGATTGGACGCGGCGTATCGGCAGTCTTTGTCGGGCGGAGTCGCACCAATATTAAAAAACAGGCCCGGTACTTGTTGCTGGAAAAACGAAAAATCTTCCGCACCACAACTTTTTGGGCAGACATTTACATTGCTTTCGCCCGCTGCCCGTCGCAATGTTGGCAATGACCATTCTGTCAGTGCCACATTGTTAACCGTCACCGGATAACCACGTGAAATATGCACATGCGCCCTGGCGCCACCGGCCTCGGCAATCATGGTCGAAATCTTTTCGACAAACTGATGAATATCACTGCGGTGGGTTTCATCAAAAGTGCGGATGGTGCCTTCCATTTTCGCTTCGTCGGGAATGATGTTGGACCGGTTGCCCGCCTGAAAACTTCCCACGGTCACCACCGATGGCTCTTCGGTCAAATTCATTTTGCGCGAGACAATGGTTTGCAATCCCAATACCACTTGTGAGCCGACCACGATCGGATCGACCCCACCCCATGGTCTTGCGCCGTGAGTTTGGTTGCCACGTACAAAAATTCGAAAGGTATCGGCGCTGGCCATAAACGGCCCCGGCCGGTAGCCGATTTTTCCGGCGTGGAGCGTCGAGGTGATGTGCAATCCAAAAATCGCATCCACTGTCGGGTTTTCCATACATCCTTGTTTGATCATCAATTGCGCACCGCCCTCTTCGCCCTCCGGCGGCATTTCTTCGGCGGGCTGAAAAATAAATTTGACGGTGCCGGCAATGTCACTACGCATCGCGACCAGAATTTCCGCCACACCCATCAGAATCGCCACATGGGTATCGTGGCCGCAGGCGTGCATCACACCACACTTGATCCCGTTCCATTCCGAGGTGACGGTGCTTTTGAACGCCACGTCGGTTTCCTCGATCACCGGCAAACCATCCATGTCGGCACGCAATGCCACGCAGGGGCCGGGCTTGCCGCCTTTTAACAGCCCGATCACACCCGTATAGGCGACTTGTTCCCTGACCTCATCCAGACCAATTTTTTTCAGGTGCGCGGCGATCACGCCGGCGGTGCGAAATTCACGATTGCCAAGCTCAGGATTGGCATGTAAATCACGCCGCCAGGCAATGACCGCGTCATTGAGCCGGTCGGCATGTGCGGTGATGGTTTGATCGCGGTCTTGCTGGCTGGGCGAGGATGCAACGGCACTGCTAAGGGCAACGGAGGACGCGTTCATTGAATGACCGGGAGATTTTTGACCGGCCAATTATGACACCGCCACCATAGCGGTGCATTACTGGTGGCTATAATCAAACCAACCGGAGCCGTCATGGAACATTTGAATCCCAAACAAACGTTTGACTTTTTAGCCCGTGATCCCTCGGCGGTGTTTATCGACTGTCGCAGCGAAATGGAATTCTTGTTCGTCGGCCATCCAGTTGGCGCGATGTTGATCCCGTGGAATGACGGCCCCGATTGGGACATCAATCCGCACTTTGTTGGCCAGGTAAAAAAAGCCTGCGGCCATTCCACCCACCGACCGGTGGTGCTGGTGTGTCGTTCGGGCAACCGCAGTGTTGACGCCGGGCTGGCGCTCGAAGCGGCCGGTTTTTCCAACGTCTATAACGTGCTCGAAGGATTTGAAGGCGATCTGGATGAACAACACCGGCGCGGCAAGTTAGGTGGCTGGCGGCTCGCCGGACTGCCTTGGGAACAGGTGTGATCGTGGCGCATGTGGTGGCAATGTGGTGACAATGTGGTGACAACTGCGCAGCGAAAAAATGACAAACCCTAGCACTGCGGCTAATTTCAGAGCATTTATTGCTTGAACATCCCGCCCATGCTGGAGTTTGCTATTCGAGAAACTTCTAAAAACCTGCCCTTTACCGGTGTCCCGCGGGATACACTGCGATAAAGGTCGCTATCCCGTTTTTGGATGCCATGGAACCCGCAACAGAAATTGGACCCCTGCCCCGGCTTTAACCATACCGGGGCAAGCTCACCGCAGGGGCGGGCGTTTTTGGGGTTCTTGGAAGTTCCCGATGATGTGATGGCGCTATTATTTTTTGAACGTAGCACTCAGTTGGTAAACGTCTTTGGTATAGGAATCCCGCATTACACGCCCCATAATCCATTCATGCGCCAAATCGGACACCGACCCTTGAGTCAACCCAGCCTTCTGCCGACGGCGGCGGCATTGCGTGTGGCCGCTATCCATCAACGCACCGGTCAATCACTGGCGGCGTTGGCGACGAACGGGTTTGTCAAAGGCATTTACCGGTTTGCCACGCATGAGGAAATGAACCGCCATAGCGACGAAGCGCTGGTGCGTGCGATTGCTGCCAACGTCCGCCAGCGCGCACGACGAGATGAATAAAGTGAAGGCTGATGACTGAGTCCAGCCGAGAGACTGTTCGGCCTGCCAGTGTTGAAGACCTGAAACTTCTGCTGCGCGCGCTCGATAGCCACAATGTTGACTATCTGCTCATTGGCGGCTATGCGCTCTATACGCTGGGCTATCAGCGTGGCACGACGGATATCGATGTCATTCTGCGCCCGACCGAAGAGCAGGGCGAACGCGTCAAACAAGCGCTGCTGCTGCTGCCTGATCGG